>CAYMUD010000014.1:0-21321 GCA_964393495.1 uncultured Clostridia bacterium
GAAAGATGGCAAGGAGTTCCAATTTATTTAATGACAGGAAAAAATTTAAAAGAGAAATTAGCCCAAGTTAATATAGAATTCAAAAAACCCAAAAATACTATTAATAATAAAATAAATATCTTTGATTTAGAGAAAAATATTCAGAGTAATGTATTAGAAATAATGATACAACCACAAGAAGGTATCGGGCTAAAAATTAATATTAAAAAACCTACTGAAATGAATAAAATGGAAGTTGCAGAAATGGAATATTGCAGAACCTGTTTAAGTGGCCTAAATACTCCTGATGCTTACGTTAAACTTTTACTTGATGTGATTGAGGGAGATTCAACTAGATTTACTAGATGGGATGAATTATCTCATAGTTGGAGATTTATAGATAGTATAAATGGAGAATTTATAAAAACTCATAAATACAAGCCTAAAAGCTTAGGACCTGATAAAGCTTATAAAATGATAAATGAAGATAATAGAAAATGGTGGTTTTTAGATAAATGGGAGAAAACTAATGAAAATATATGATATTTCTATGATGGTAGAAGAAGATATGCCGGTATATAAAAATAAAAAAGATAAAAAACCAATAATTAATACAACTACAAACAATGATTCCACAGAAAGCAAAATTTCTTTTGGTATGCATACAGGCACACATATGGATATGCCTTTACATTTTGTAAAAAAGGGAAAAACTGTTGATACATTAGACTTGCATAGAGTTATTACTAACTGTAAAGTTTTAGATTTTACATATATAAAGGAAGCTATAACTTCTGAAGATTTGAAGAAGAAGAATCTAGAAGAAGGAGATTTTCTTCTTTTCAAAACTAAAAATTCTTATTCAAAAGAATTTGATTTTGACTTTGTCTATTTAAGTTATGATGGAGCTGAATTTTTAAAAAAAATCAATATTAAGGGAGTAGGCATAGATAGTTTAGGGATAGAAAGGAGTCAACCAAATCATCCTACCCATAAAATTCTATTGGAAAATGAAATAATAATTATCGAAGGTTTAAGACTAAAAAATATTGAAGAAGGAATTTATAAGCTTATTGCTTTACCTTTAAAGTTGAAGGGAGTTGAAGCTTCTCCAATAAGAGCAGTATTACTAAAAGATTAAACAATGAATTCTTGTTTATCAAATTATTTTTAACTTTTTATCATCAGTGATATATATTTTCCCATAGCCTTAATTGAACCAAATAGAATTCTAAATATATTTCTAATTCCGTAATGTTTAATCATATCTGTCTTTTTATTAATAAACAAATTTACATATAAATTTGTTTTTAATAATTCATAGTAATATCTTCTCAAACTCATTTCAGCTGGCAGTATGGTAACTTGACCAAAGCTCCACTTTTCATAGTCTTCTTCTTTATATAATAATCTATCTCTATATTTTTTATACATTGGCAGATTTGGAAATGGGGTTAAGGGATTAATTGAGGATATCTCAGGTTCCAATGACTTTATATGCTTACGTATAGATTTAAAATCCTTCTTGTTCCAATCTGGATGAGCTATGAATGATGCCCATACATCTATATTAAGTGATTTAAGTATCTTAGCCGCCTCGTAATTATCCCTGACATCAGATTTCTTATTGTAATCATTCATCTCCATATCATTAAAAGATTCATATCCTACCAATACAGCTTTCAAACCTAATTCTCCAAATTTTCCTATAATGTCTTTATATTCAATAATCCCTTTAACTGAACCATATACTATATAATTTTTATTTAAGTTTAAATCTTTTGCTATAGAGATAAATGTTTGAATTTTTTCTCTATTTGCAAAAAAATCATTATCTATAAACATTATTGTTGGTTCTTTTATGTTCATTAAATCTTTCTTTGTAAGTTCTAAATCTATTAACTCTTCTTGTGATCCTTCGATTCTCCATCTAAGGCAGAATTCACAGACTTTATTACATCCCATGCCAAATTCCATAATAGCCGCAGGACGATATCCAAAGTAGGAATATTTATCTCTATATTTTCTAGTAGATTCTCTATCAGGAAGCAAGTATTCATTTCTTGATTTTTTCCCATTGGATTTGTACAATTTTTTTCGAGATAAAATACCATCAATTAAATCTAACTCCTCACCTTTTTTCAATAAATTACAAAACAAATTTAGATTTCTTCCATTTGTATATTCAAATATATAGTCTATATATTCATCTTCAAAAGCTTTTGGATTTAAATAAGTTTGAGTTCCTCCTATAAAAGTGATTATATTTTCATCTAGCATTTTTGTTTCTTTACATAATTTTTTAACCATATTTACATCTATACAAAGGCTTGTAATTCCCACTAAATTTGGCTTATAATCTTTTATTTTTTCACTTAGGGAAATAGTTTCAATAATCATATCAAATATTTCCACATTATGCTTATCTTTTATTACTCCATATATCATTTCTAAGCCTAGAGGCTCTGAAAACATAAAATCACTTAGAGTTATTGCCTTCTTAATTCTTGGAGGTCTTACTAATAATATATTCATTTTATCTCCTTAGTTTAAAATATATTTGGTGTGATTTTTCTCTTTATTTGATATCTATAGTAAAGATTTACTCCAACATAAAACAAATATTTACCCGGTTGAGTTAAAAATTCTTTTCTCAAAATATTTCTCTTAATAATTGAACTTAATGTAAATAATCTTTCATATAAATTCCAATATGCATCTGTAAGCTCCTTAGCTGTCATATTTGATGGTTTATATACCGCCTGAGTTCCATCAAAACTGTATATGTCGTCATTAACAAATCTACCTTGTATTTTAATTTCTTTGAAAAATTTTGTTCCTGGAAATGGTGTTAGTATATAAAATCTTGGTACTGATATTTTATTTTTTTCAATAAAGTCCTTGGTATTACTTATGGAGTCTAAGGTATCACCTTCTCCTCCTACTACCATTTCTGTAGATACATCTATACCATAAGATTGAATATTTGATATCAACTTAGAATACTCTGATGGATCTGCCCAACCTTTATTCATAGCTACTAAACTCTCTTTAGAGATGCTTTCCAGCCCAAAGCTAAGGGAAATGCACCCACTATCTTTTAACTGCTCTAAAAGTTTGTTTTCTCTTCCTATTCTAATATCACATTGACTCATCCACTTTATATCTAATTTTTTAATTTCATCTAGTAATTGATTTAAATATATTCTATCAGAAAAAATGTTATCATCTAAAATTAAGATTTTTTTGAACCCTAAATCCTTTATCTGCACCATATCTCTAACAACCTCTTGTATAGATTTTTTAATGTATTTACCTTCATATAAACATGCTACAGAACAAAAACTACAAGTATTAGGACATCCTCTACCTGCTTGTACAGGCAAAAAATCTCCTATACTTTTATTTGTTATAAGGTCAAATCTTGGTAATGGTGTGGATAATATTCCTTCATCTAAATTATGTTTATAAATCTTCTTTAAATTTCCTTTTTCAAAGTCTGTTAAAACTTGATTCCATACAAGCTCTGCATCTCCAACTACTAAGGCATCACAATATTTCAAAGCTTCCTCCGGCATAATACTTGCCATATAACCCCCTAGTATCACCGTCTTTCCTCTTTTTCTAAACTCCTTTGCTAAATCTATAGAACGAAGAACACCATGACCCATAGTACTAATACCAATTAAATCAGCATCTGTATCCATATTTACATCTTCTATTATCTCTAAGATAATTTCCGTTTCCCAATCATCTGGCATCATAGCAGCTAAAAGGGGCATAGCTAGACCTACGAAGTACAACTTTTTCTTTTTTATGGGTTTATGGTTTTGATCATATGGACTTGGTTGAATAAGTAATATTTTTTTCATCAGTATCCTCTCACTATCTTTTTGATATATTGAAAACTTACAAAACTACTACCAATCAACATCTTAAAATTAGCTTTAATTCCATATTTTTTAATTAGGGCCATCATATGTTTAGGTCTCATTACTATTTTGTAATAGGCAATAAGTAGTTCTAAGTAAAATTTTCTAATACTCATATACCTAGGCCTAAGCACGACATGAGCCATATCCCATAGATAGTAGTCTTCTCTTTTTACTATCAGTTCTGATGAATATTTATCAAATATATTGGTTCCCGGCAGTGGAGTTAATGGCTGAAGATTTACAAATCTTACATTCATATTTCTTAACCAATTTGTCATATCTTTGAAATCTTTCAAGTTAAAGTCTAGAGGTATAATTAAAGTTGCATAAAGCTCTATATCTAATTTTTTTAATATCTTAATGCATACTTCATTTATGTTTTTAGTAGTTTTTTTATTATACTCCTTTAAATCTTTGCTTCTTAGTGATTCAATTCCTACTATTACAGATTGTAATCCTATCGACTTAAGTTCTCTTAATAATTCTACATTTGAAACTATAAAATCTGCTCTTCCATATACTAAAAATTTCTTGTTTATATCCCTTATTCTAATTTCATTTATAAAAGCTTTCAGTCTAGCTTCATCATATAAAAAATCATCATCTACAATATATATTTCTTCTTCATGTATACCTTCTAATTCATCCATAACATCTTGAATCTCTCTGACAAAATATTTTTTATCAGTTATTTCCTTACAAAAGCAAAAACTGCAGTTATAAGGACATCCAAATGAAGTTTTTATTAAAGCACAAGGATTATGAAACATATAGTAGTATTTTTTTCTATAATTAGATACCGAATCTCTATGGGGATGTTTATACGTAAAATAATCCTTTTTTATTCCTATATTTGAAAGTTTTTCTCTAATATATTCATCTGATTTACCTTTAATCAATCCTTGTATTGTGATATTAAAACCATCAATTCCATTTTTGCTGTATATGAAATCTATAAATGGAGAAGAAAAATCTTTTGGTAAAACCTCTGCATGTATTCCTCCTACACCTGTCTTAACATAGGGAAATATCTCTTTTGATTTTTTAGATAGTTCTTTTATTATACCTACATGGGTAATATATCCTGTATAAAGTATGAAATCAGGTTTTTCTTCTTTTATTATTTCTATATATTCTCTTTTTTCTAGAATTAAATCTATTATTTTTATCTGAATATCATCTTTAATGTCTTCATATATATTAGAGACTAAGTATTCTAGTTCTAGTGGCTCACATATCATAACGTGCTGCAGTCCTATAGTTTCTTTATGAGGTTTTGGTCTGATTAGTAGTATTTTCATGCTATCACTTTGCCTAGTTTATAAACTGCAATTTGAGGCATAAAAAATCTTTCTTTTATAATAATAAAGGATTCTATTTTAAAGTGATTTGATATGAGTTTTCTAAATTCAGTATCTGATGGATAATGAGCAGGTCCTGTAGTTAATTTAACAAAAGAAAGTGCCATTTTATCATAAAAATTATTTCCACTTGCAAAAGATATATATATATTACCATCATCTACTAATAATCTATATAATTCTACTATAACTTTCTCTAAGTTCTTATAATAAGGTAAGGAATGAGTACATATAATTATATTGTAATTATCTTTTATTTTATCTAAATTCTTTACATTTAAATTTATATGTTTAGTTTTAGGGTTTCTCAATCTAGATATTTTTAACATTTCTTCTGAAAAGTCTATGCCGGTTATCTTGAATTTATTATATTTTTTTTCTAATATACTTATGAGTTCACCAGGACCACATCCTAGATCTAATACCTTCAAACTTTCATCTTCTCTATTGTCTTGTTCTATAATTTTTGTAATACAATTTCTAGTTGGGCCCAATGAGTACTTTTGTACCCATAATCTATCATATCTTTTTGCCCAAAAATTCCATATATTTGATGTCATATTATATCTCCTATTTCTTTAAAATATATTTCCAAATTCTTTTAGAGGTAAGTAATCTTAAATGCAATCTATAAAAGGCTAAATAAAACAAAACTTTGGGAAGCTTTGATGGAAGGACCAGGTGTAAGAAGTCAAATTTTTTAGGATCTTCAGTCGTTAAATTATTTTTTAGTAATTCATAAGTTTTAGTTCCTCTAATTGGAGTCAATATGGATATTGTAAATATTTCAATTTTATTTTCCTTTATAAATCGGCCTAGTTTATTAAAATCTTCTAATCTATAATCTGGATTTACAATAAAAAGTGCGGATAAATCGATTTTTTCCTTTTTTAAAGATGATATTACTTTAGGATAATCTAGAGCATCTGTAGTCTTTTCATAATCTTCTAGTTCTTTATTATTATTAGTTTCAAATCCTACAATTACTTCAGTTAAACCAACTTCTTTTAGCTTAGGCAATAAATCTAAATTTTCTAAAATAAAGTCTGCCCTTAAATATCCAATTGTTTTCTTTGGATTTATCTTTTTAAAAGCATTTATAAATTTCAAAGCATCTCTTCTATTAGAAAAAAGTACATCATCTACTATCCAAAAAAAATCTGAATCAATGCTTTGAATCTCCATTGCTATTTTATCGTAATCTGGTGCTATAAAATGTCCTTCATTTAACTCTTTGCAGTAGCAGTAGGAACATTTATAATTACATCCTACACTACTTTTAATCAAGGCTACTTTTCTTTTTTCTAAAAAGCGTGTCTTATCTAATATTCTGTAAAAAGTCCTTCTATCAGGGGTAACATCTTCTTGTTGACTTATATATTCTTTTTCGCCTATATTCCATTTCTTATCTTTCAAGTTTTCATTATTAATATTTGAATCTATGCCTTTCAGAAGTACTTTGCTATTTCCATCTCTAATGCTTTGTATTAATTCTTTAAAAGTGTTTAAACTTTGACTAGTAAATACATAATCTACATATTCTTTATGAAACTTAGTGCTATTTAACTGGACATGTACTCCACCTATTATTATTTTAACCCCTGGGAAATCTCTTTTATATCTTTTAGCTTCTTCAATAATTTCTCTTTCTGAAACATTATAACCTGTAAGTACAACTATATCTGCTTTAATCTTTGGCTCCTTTAAAGAATATAGGTCATCTACTATATAGTTTTCTACATTTATATCATTTAAAACTGCTTTTAAGTATTCCAGTTCTAATGGTTCTACCTTTATTGGTTCGAATTTAGAAAATATAGTTTTTGTTCTTACTTTTTTTAAAAATACAATCATAAATTTACCACCTTAATATTATCCTATTCTTTAAAAACATTGTGTTTTATAGTATATGGTTTATATGAAAAAAAAGGTACCAGCATTTGAATAAATTTATTTATAAGTAAGTTACTATGATGAATATATAAATATTTTTTCTTTTCTTTGCATCCAATTTTCAATTTGCTTTCCTCTGCTGTCTGTCCAAATTCTATTACTTTGATATTTTTTTCTATTCCAATTTCTACTATTTTAAGCAACATATTGTAATATAAGTCATATTCTCTATTATCTTCTTTTTTAAATCCTCCAAATAAGAATAATAGCTTTTTATTTATTTCTTTTACCTGTATAAAGCCTAGTATTTTTTTTGTATCTATATCTAAGAATTCATAAATTTCTGCTTGGTATTCCTGAAAAAAATTTATGGGTAGTATTTCTAATGGGTTTTCTGCTCTATTCATAATACTAATATATAATTCATAATGTTTTTTATTGAAATCTTTTCTGTTTATTTTTTTTATTGAAAGTTTTTCTCTATGATTAAGTGCTATTTTTAATCTTCTTCTGTATTGGCTCCTAAGTGAATTAATATAATCATTAAAGTTTTCAAATTTATTATAAAAAATAAAACTTGATAATGTCATTCCACCATTTTCAAATCCTTGATCTGAATTCAAAATAATCTTTAACCCTTTCCTTTGTTCCACTATCCTTTTTACTTTATCTTCATCACCAAAATAACCCTTGTGGGATATTGATATTGGAAAACCTATTATTTCTACATTTAATTTTAAAGGAAATAAATTTTTAAAGTTAAGTATATTTAATCTGTGCTTATATGAGATTATAATACAATTATCTACTAATTCATATCTCTGATTACAATAATTAATTTTTTCTAATAGTTCTAAAAGTTCCAACCATTCCTTATTGATATTTGAGGATGTAATCAATTTATTTTCAATATTTAATTTTTTACATATTTTACTTATTTCTTTATAATATGTCATTATTCTAGTTCCTTAATATATGCCTTATATTTTTTCGATTCACCATCTGACCACTTTATTCCAAAAGCTTTAGATTTTTCATTTTCTTTTAGTATCCAACTTGATTCAAAGTTTTTAAATCTACCTTTTGTGCATTGAAAGCAGTATTCAAATAATGCTAATATTGCTCCTTTATTTTGCTCCCTGGGAATCACACCTATCTCTACGATTTTGAAAGTAGTGATTTTTTTAGAGAAAAATTTATTTTTTATAACAGTTGATATACCTACACTTTCTCCAGATTTCATAAGTTCATTAAAATCTGGATACCAAAGCATAAACCCTATAGGCACCTTATCTTTTTCTACAAATAAGAGATTTTCTTCCTTTAAAAGAAATTTTAAATCTTTAAACAATTCCATATCTTCATCAATATCTCTAGGGTAATAAAACAAATGATTCCTGAAGGCTTTATTGTTTATTTCAGTATATAGTTGTATTTCATTTTTGAAATTTTTAAAATCTATTTTTCGAACATTATACTTATCATTTAACCTCTTCTTTAAATTATTACTCAATAAATTTTCCATACCATCCATATCTTTTTTATAACTTATCAAATCAATTGCACTAAATCCATTTTCTTCAAAATACTTATGATAAAACTCCGGATTATGAGACATACCAAAACTTTGATCTTCATCATAATGACTAGCTAAAAATCCAAGTCCATAATTTACATGTATATTTAAAGAAGCTGATAGTTTAGTAGCTCCTTTTTCTTTAGCTAAGCTTTTGGCTCTGTCTAAAATCAGTTTAAATGCTTTAGGGTTATATATTGAAGATTCAAAAAAACTTATTTGCAAAATATCTTTCATTCTATGGGCATGTGCTAAAAGAGCAATCATTATAATTTCTTCTTTATCTACTATCATTAAAGCTTGTAAATCAACTGATTTACATAGTTTAGAATTACCATTTAATAAACTCTTTAACAATGATGATAAAGAGTTTCGCTTTTTTGAACTATTTACATATTGTGATTTATAAAAGTTAATAAATTGTTTTATTTGATTTTTACTCTCTAAAATGACTAGCTTCATGATTTCTCCTTCGGTTTATTTGTTGAATTATATCATATCATGTTATTAATATAAAAACTTCAAAGTATCCTTCATATATTTTTTTTGAATATTTTTATTCAATATGTTATAATATATAAGCTATTCAGTACCACTTTTCGGAGTTTCTAACTTGTTAAGTATATTTAATTATATAGTAAAAAATACGGGTACTACCCGTTTAGTTTAATATTGCAAAAAAGGAGTGATTTGTAAATGTCTTGGAAAGATTATTTAAAAGACAGTATTGTAAGTACCGAAGAATTAGAAAATAACATGGACATCACAAAAGAGGAAAAAGAAGCGCTTAAGAGCATAGCTGAAAGACATCCTATGAGAATTACAAGGTATTACTACGACTTGATAGACTGGACAGATAAAAACGACCCCGTAAGAAAACTATCAGTTCCAGCAATGGGTGAACTTGATACATCTGGTGATTATGATACCAGTGGCGAAGCATCTAATACAAAAATGCCTGGTTTTCAGCATAAATATAAAACTACTGCCTTAGTTTTATCAACAAATGTTTGTTATATGTACTGTAGACACTGCTTCAGAAAAAGAATGGTTGGCTATTCTACAGAAGAAATAATGAGTAGAATGGACGATTCAGCGAAATATGTTAGGGATCATGATGAAATAAATAATGTCCTTATCACAGGTGGAGATTCTTTTACCCTTTCAAACAAAGTAATAGAAGAATATTTGAAAAACTTTTCAGATATAGAGCATTTAGATTTTATAAGATTTGGAACTAGAGTACCTGTAGTATTTCCACATAGAATCTACATGGATGAAGAATTACTACAAATGCTTGAAAAGTATAATGAAAAAAAAGAGATAATAATTGTAACTCAATTTAATCATGCTAAAGAAATTACTGAAGAAGCTAAAAAAAGTATTAAAGCATTAAAGAAAGCTGGACTAACTATCAGAAACCAAACAGTTTTACTTAAAGGAATAAATGATAATCCTGATGATTTGGCTGAATTATTAAACAAATTAACATCTGTTGGTGTTCATCCATATTATGTATTCCAATGTAGACCTGTTAAGTTTGTAAAAAACCATTTTCAACTGACTCTTTATGAGGGAGTTAAGATAGTCGAAGAGGCTAAAAAGAAAATGAATGGTTTAGGTAAAGGATTTAGATATGCTATGTCTCATCCAAGAGGAAAAATAGAAATATTTGGAGTTAATGATGATAAAATGATATTTAAATTCCACCAAAATAAGTACGAAGAAGATGCTGGCAAAGTATTCTTGAAAGAATTAAATAAAGAAGCTAGATGGTTAGATGAAGATTTAAATCCAATAGTTTAAAAAAACGTAAAACTGCAGCTGTTTAAGTTGCGGTTTTTTTATTTGACACTTTTTTTAATTATTTGTATTATTTATATATAATATCAAAATGGGGTTATTTATATGAAAAAGACGAGGGATTCAATTAAATATGCACTTTGCGGCATTAAATATGTATTTGAAAGTCAAAGAAATATAAGAATTCAACTTGTTATAATGATAATTGCTTATATAACAGCTTATATTTTAAATATTTCCTCTACTGAATGGCTTATACTAATACTTATTTCGACAATAATTTTAAGCTTAGAAATAATAAATACTGCTTTAGAAGAAGTGGTAAATTTAGTAACTGAAGAATATAGAAAAACTGCAAAACATGCTAAAGATACTGCTGCCGGGGCGGTACTTACCGCCTCATTTTTCGCAGTTATTATAGGTCTTATAATATTTATTCCAAAAATATTTTAAGGAAGAGAATTAATTACTCTTCCTTAATGTTTTACTATTTATATCATTATTTTGAAGCATTACCTGCTACATTAACAGGGTCCCATACTGGAGAGAATGGTGGCGCATAACAAAAGTCTGTCATTCCTATATCATCTGTAGCCATTCGGTTTTCTATAGCTAAAGCAAATATATCAATTCTAAGAACTACTCCTTCTTCTCCTGCTCCTTGAACACCTAATAGCCTATTGGTGTCTTTTTCATAAATTAGTTTAAAGGTAATTTTCTTTCCACCAGGATAATAATGTGGCTTAGTATTAGCTTTTACCATTTTAGTTTTGTAATCATAACCTAAGTCCTCTGCTTCTTTTTCAGATAATCCAGTTCTTCCAAGTTCAATTGAATGAATTTTTATAGCTGATGAACCTAAAGTCCCTTTGTATTCAATATTTTGTCCAGATAAGTTTTCACCGGCTATTTTACCGCATTTATTAGCATTAGTTCCTAAAGCTATATAAGAATTTTCTTTTTTCACCATATTATAAACTTCAGCACAATCTCCTGCAGCATATATATTATCAAAATTTGTTCTCATCTCTCTATTTATTTCTACAGCTCCATTTTTTGCCAATTTTATACCTGAATTTTCTAAAAATTTTGTGTTAGGCTTAATACCTACAGATAATATAACAAGATCTGCATCATAAATTCCTTTATCTGTCTTCACGCTTTCCACATTCACTTCGCCTTGAAATCCTTCAACTTTTTCATTTACTTTTAGCTTAACACCATTTTTTTCCAACTCTTTATGGGCAAAGTCTGAAATCTCCTTATCAAAAGGCATCAATATTTTAGGTGCCATTTCTACTACAGTAATATTTTTCCCTAAATTAGCAAGTACCTCCGCTAATTCTATTCCAATATATCCTCCACCTACAACAACTATATCCTTTGTAGTTTCTTTCATAACTTCTTCTTTAAGACTTAATCCATCTTCAATAGTGTTTAGGGTAAATATATTATTAAGTTCTTTACCTGGAAAAGGTGGTACTATCGGGCTTGCTCCTGTGGCAATCATCAACTTATCATATTGTTCTTCAAATTCTTCTCCACTTTTCAAGTTTCTAACTTTTACAGTAGTATTTTCAGGATCTACCCCTACTACTTCATGTTTCAAATTCACCTTAATATCTTTTTTCTCAAAATCTTCTTTAGTTCTTTGAATAAGTTTTTTATAATCGTCATTTAAATCTCCTACATAATAGGGTAATCCGCATGCACCATAAGATAGATGAACTCCTTTTTCATAAACTATTATTTCTGCACTACTATCTTTTCTTTTTAATTTTGAAGCCGCCGACATTCCTGCTGCAACTCCTCCAATTACAATTACTTTCATATTATAACTACTCCCCTTTCTGATTTTGCTGTTATTTTACTTCTACCCAAAATATCTTTTTTTATAACAATAATTCAAGGCTTCCGCCTTGAATTACTGGTTTATGTAGTTTTTTTTAACATATTTGGAAGTAAATATTTTAAGTAGTGATGAATATTTCAATTTGAATTTTACAGTGTCTCCCAGTCCGTAATTATCTTTCACTTTTGTCAAATCAAGTATTAAATGGTCAGAACTTGCACCTACAATATCTATATTGGAATCTACTGGTATTAAACCATCTCTTTCCACATCTTGTCTACCTACAGCACAAATTCCTCTTATAATATCACCTTTATCTATGAAATTTGGCTTTTTACCAAAAGCATCCATGCCTATTTCTCCAATAGGTATTGAAGGCTTTAACTTTTTCTCTACAATTTCTGCTTCCAACAAAAATACATCATCAAAGGTTTCATCTATTTTTTCACCATAAGCGGTCTCTCTTCCAAGAACTACTGCTTCTCCTATCCTTAAATTGTTAATACCCTCCGGCATCTTATCTTTAAACAACAAATGTAGAGAAGATGAGTTCCCTCCAGATATTATTTTTAGTTTCATATTAAGTTTGTTTTCTATTTTATTTTTATATTTTATAAGCTTGCCTAATGTTTTTTCGTTAGGTATTACTCCTCCGTAGCAGGTTAAATTTACTCCAATTCCCTCTAACTTTAAGTTTGTTGATTTTACAACTTCTTTAGCCGTTTCTATAAGTTCCTTTTCATCAAATATACCTTCACGTAAGTCACCTAAATCTACCATTAAAATGATTTTATGTATTCTGTTTTGTTTTTTACTTTCTTTTTGTATGAGTTCTATAATTTCTAATTCAGAATTAAGAGAAAGGTTACTATACTTAACTAAATCTTCTATTTCACTTTTCATAGGTATTCTTAATAGCCATTTCTCCAGCCCTACATCTTTTAAAGTCTTCAAATTATCAATTCTTGAATCAGCTAAAAAATCAACATCTTCTTCAAGTATAGCATCTGTTATAGTTTTATTCGCACAGAATACTTTTGTTACAACTCCCATTCTCAAATCATTATCACTACATAAGATCTTTATTGTTTTTACGTTTTTCTTTAATTTATCTAAATCTATATTAACTCTTGGATACATATTAGCATACCTCCTTTTTAATTCTTATATTGTTATCTTCTAATTTTAAGGATTTTGCCAATAGTTTTAAAGCATCTTCCGGGTATTCTTTGGATAAAACTCCAAGTGACGCCATTATATAATCATTGTCTATTAAAACCTTTGTATCTTTGTTTGGAAACATTTCATTTCCTTTTCCACTTTTCAGAATATTTTTTATTATATTTCTTCTGTTTGGAAGTCTTGTTAAAGCTCCTCCTGTACCGATAATATATTTAACATTAGTAAGATCTTTTCCTTCTGCTACTTTCTTTTTACCAGAACTGGAATAAAGATCTCTGAATTTACCTGAATGTCTATTTAAAGAAATTCTTGCTGCTTCTTCTGCTAATAATTCAACAAAATCTTTTTCTTTTTTTGTTTTAGGTATAGGCTTATGATTGTCTAGAAATTTGTCTAAATTCTCTTCTTCAATTTTTAAAGATTTCATTAAATCTTCTTTACCTATGAGCTTAACTATATTCCTCATATTTACATATACTCCTAAGTCTCCTTCTACTGTTCGTTTTGCTTTTGGTTCAGGACTTATCAATATACGATTAACTTCTTCTGAACCTTCTGTTACAGAATGAACATCCGTAGTTGCACCACCGACATCAAAAGTTACTAAATCCCCAATGTTTTCATAAAGAAGCTTGGAAGCCAGCATTACTGCTCCTGGAGTTGGAACTATAGAACCATTTACCATGTTATGTACTTTTTTCATTCCTGGGGCATAAGTTATATGTTCTTCAAATACATCCTGTATTACTCTTCTTGTTGGTTCAATATTTAGCTTATCTATCTTCGGGTATACATTTTCAACTATATATAGTTTGTTATTTGTTTCTTCAAATATTAATTTTATTTCTTCTTGGTTTTCTATATTTCCTGCATAAATAATTGGTGCATCTATTCCTAAATTTGCTATTAATTCTGCATTATTAATAGCAGTATCTCTTTCTCCATAATCTACGCCACCTGCTATTAAAATAATATTAGGGTTTATATTTTTGATTTTTTTCAAATCGGTTCTTCTTAGCTTTCCTGCAGTTACCATATGGATATTTGCTCCTGCTCCTAGTGCAGCTTCCTTAGCAGCTCTAGCAGTCATATCATAAACTAGCCCGTGTACTGTCATCTTCAATCCTCCTGCTGCTGAACTAGTTGCAAATAAATTATCATATCTTATCTCATCTACATTTAAATTTCGTCTCATATCTTCAATTGCATTTTTTAGACCTATGTTTACATCCCCTTCTCTAACTGAGGTAGGGGCTTGCCCCTGACCTATAAATTCAGGACAGGAGCTTCCAATTCCTACAAATCCATTAATAACAGTCGTTGTGCTACCAATTTCTGCTACTAGGATATCAACTTTCATCTCTCATTTCCTTTCTTTTCTTAACAAGAAATGTTGCTACATGAACTCCTTTCGTTCCTCTTCCAAAACCGGCATCTACTCCCATTTTTTCTGATAATTCATTTGATACCTGAGTTCCTCCAGTTAAGATCATAACTTTGTCTCTAATTCCTTTTTCTATACAAAGTTCATGAAGTTTTTTCATGTTTTTATAGTGAATATCATCGTGACTTATTATTGTTGAAGCTAAAATAGCATCTGCATTTAATTCTATTGCAGCATCTACAAGTTTTTCAATAGGCACACTTGTTCCTAAATACTCACAGTCTATTCCGTATTTTTCAATGCCTCCATGTTTTATATCAATAATTTCTCTTAATCCAACTGAGTGTTCATCTTCTCCTACTGTTCCCGCTACAATTTTCATAGGATCTTTTTCAACTTCTTCTCTTATTTGATCGTCGCTCATAACCTCTGGTTTAGGTGGTATAACTAAATTATCTCTATCTACTTCAAAGGCAACCTTACCCTTAATTTCAACTCTTGTCCCTTCAGATGGGTGCATTACTTCCTTATGTATTACCTCAACATCCTTTAGTCCCATTTTCTTTCCTACTTCTATAGCTGCAAATTCTGCAGTTCTTTCATCAACAGGAAGAAACATAGTTGTTTGAACTATTCCATCTCCAGCCCATTCCATTTCAGGTTTGATGTGTTTTGAATCACCTCTATATTTTTTGCTTTCTTCAAGTCTTTTATTTACATTATCCTCTGGATCTAGTTCATCAATAAATACTACTTTTTCAGGTTTTTCTAATGTAGACCCATCAATTAATTTTGATGGATTTTCAACTGCATCTTTATCATACTGTGCTACATTGTTGTATCCAAAGAATGCTGTTACTGGAGCCATATAATCTTCATCTCTTTCATAAACTGTTCCAGCACCTACTCCACCCTCAATTTTTCTCGGGATTCCGTCACCATTTCTTTCAGGGTACTGTCCAGAATCAACAAAGAATCCTTCTTCTACTGCTTTAAAATATCCACCTGTTTCAAGAATTTCTTCCATAAACAATACAGCTCTTTCTTTAAGTTCTCTGATTTTAGATTTTAAAGGATCTTTGTCTCTTTTAATTTCCAACATATCCATAAGTGCATCCATACCTACTAATGCCTGTTTAGCAGTATCTGTACCTTCTATGTTGTATATATGCCAAGGCACATTTCTTCCTTCATCAGGGGTAATTGTAGACTGTATTTCTGCTCTTGTAAGTTGAGATATCAGTAAATTCAATGTATGAGTAACTGTAGCTTCTCTAGTTGATGAAGACATATATTTTGTATTTTGTTGTGCCCTCATTTTGTAATCTTTAAATATTTCCCTTAAAGCTATAGCATATGGCAAATCTAGTGCCATTGATGGAGCAGGTGGAGCTGTAGGCGGAACTGTTGATAAACATATGTCCTCTTTCTTAATTCCTGCTTTTACGGAAAACATAGAGTTTATAGCATGTTGTACCATCAATTCAGGCATAACCTTCCATGCTTCTCTTGCTGTAGCATTTGCATTGTGAGCTCCATCTATTTGAGCTATTCCTGCCCAACCTAAAATCTTTTTAGCATTTGCAGCATCAACAAAGGATCTTACCATGTTTATGTTCCTATAAAGTACATTGTATTGAGGATCTTGATGAGCCCCATTTACTCCTTCTTCGGCAAACATTACTGCTATTTCAGGACCAGCTACACCACTTACATATGAGTGGTAATTTATTTGTCTTCCTACTTCTTCTTCTATTATATCTAGAGCTCTTCTCTGTGCTCTAACTTGTTTTCTTGTAATAGGTATTCCACCTATTCCCTGAGGTGTCCCTTCAATAAGTCCATCAAAGTGACTCTGACCAGCAGTTCTAATAACCATAAGGTGGTCAGCTCCGTGCCAAGCAGCCATTCTCATTCTTCTAATATCATCCTCAAATCTTCCTGATGCTATTTCTGTAGTTATTACATTCTTAGGTTGTGGATCAATATCGTTAAAATAGTGAGCGGATGGAAGAGGTACACTGTTTTTTAAGTTTTTTGAAGAATCTTTATATTCAAACTTTCCAGTTTTTCTTGATTCTCCTAATCCTTCTCTCCAGTGCCATCCTCTTCTTTTAGGTACGTATTTGTCTAAATCTTTTAGAATGTTTTCTACATTTAATTTTTCATTTGCTTTAAGTTCCATTATTTAGTACCTCCTTGAAAAGCTTCAACTACAGTTTCCCATAATTCACCGTCAATTAACTTCTCTCCAGCTTCTCTTATTTCAAGGTTATTTAATTTAGCTGCTTTATACACTATATGACCAGCACCTTTGCTAATTAAACCTCTATCTTGAACTCCTTCAACTATGGCTGTTGATTCTATACTTGAAAAACCCATCCTCATCAGTACAGATCTTTCTATAGAAGGAGATGTATTTTTTTCCGATAAATCTACTAAGGGATCAATTACTTTTTCTGCTAATTCCCAAAACTTTGACTCAAGCTCTTTTTCACTTAAATCTGCTAAATGCTTTCTTCTTTCATTGAAATCGTCTTTTCTTTTCAATTTAATCCTCCTTGTATTTCCTTTAATACTTTTTCTATAAATTCAGTATTAGTTTTAGTATCCACTGCTAAAAACTCCATATCTTCTTGTGATGGATTTTCAATTCCAGTGTTTTTAATACAGTTTTTAACGTATGATTTTCTTAGTTTATCTAAATCTAAATCTCTTGCTTTAATCATTCTAGGATGTTCAGGCAATATTATACTTTCACCAGGTACTTCTTCTTCAGGATTTCCTACCTTTACATCTATACCGTTCTCTTTAGCAAATGTAAGTTGAGGTTGAATATGTTTACCTGCTCCTGTATATTCAGTTTCCTGAACTACAATGATTTTATCTTCATCTAGTTCTTGAGCAATTGATATAGCCGCTGCTAATGACACATTCCCTGCAGGACCTCTTTCCATACCTTCAAGTTGAGCAAGGACTTCCGTAGTATAGAATACTTCTCCTTGATTTAAGGTTACATATCTATCCATATATCTTAAAGCTCTTGCAGCAGATCTTGGAACATCAGATCTATCCGGCCATGTCGCAAAGGGAATACCAAATCCAGTATGTCCTGTTGTGAAAGATTTTTTATTAAACTGCTTATCACTAGCCATATGTAGTCCTTTTAAATTAACGCTTGCACCATATATCTTAACATCATCTGCTCCAGCTTTTAAAAGACCTCTAGCAGTTCCTGTCAAGTTTCCTCCTCCTGCATTTGTTGCAATTACAACATCAGGTAGTTTATTTTCTCTCGCCAGCATTTGTTCTGCTATTTCATATCCTAAAGTTTCTATGCCAGCTATTCCAAATGGTGTATACAAAGATGCATTAAAGTAACCTGTTTCTTCTAATAGAAGTAAAAACTGGTAAAATAATTCCGGACCAACTGATAATTGAAGTACTTCAGCACCATAAGCTTCACATTTTCTAGCTTTTTCTATTATTTCCGGTTGTCCTTTTCCTTCTGAGTCGTAGCACTCTTGAACTATTATACAGTCTAATCCAAGCATAGCTGCTTGGCTTGCTACAGCCGCTCCATAATTTCCGCTAGTAGCTGCTATAACTCCTTTATATCCTAGTTTTTTTGCATTATATACACTTACAGCTGCTCTTCTAGCCTTATAACTTCCAGATGGATTTGAAGCTTCATCTTTTACAAATATTCTCGCTCCTTTTCCTTCTGGAGCTAATTTTCTCGCTAATTTTGTAATGTTTTTAAGCTCAAGTAGTGGAGTGCTTCCTATTCCTGTATCTTGCTGTATTTGTTTAACTTCCTTTAATGAATATCCGGTTTCTTTCATCATTTTTTCATAATCAAAACCAATACCTGTACTTTCAAATTCAGCGTAATCTAAACCTACAGATTTTTTCATGATTTCGCTTTTTCTCTTTGTAACTTCTTCATAAGAATTTCTATTAGTCATTTAGAGTTTCCTCCTTTAAAATATCTCTCGTTTGTCTTCCTATGTAAAGCAACTCAGTAATACACTTTCCATAGTCGTGAGTATAGTAAGGATTTATTTCCACGAGTTTTCCTTTAACTTTTCTTCCAATATATGTTTCCACTTCTACTTCATCGCCTATATCAGCCTCATCTTCAAGTAAAAACCCTTTATCCCACATTTCAAGAGAAACTTTTTTTGTATCTTCAGGTACTTGAGGTGCTCTTTCTTCAGGTGTTAATATTACTCTGTAAATTCTAACCCAATCACCTTTTTTTCCAATTGCCATTTTAATCCTCCTTAATTATTTTAAGTGGTCTCTGAAATCTCCCATTATTGCTCTTGGTACTGGTAAGTCAATCATAGTCTTTAAACCGGAATCAGCATTAATTACAAGTGGTATCATATTTACACACATAGCTATAGTTCCCAATCCACCATCTACTTCTGGGTTAATAGCCATATTAACTTCTGGAGTTCCTTTAATCTTTATATAATCTCCTGTTTCAGTTCCTTCCATTTCAGGTTCTATTTGCTGAGGATGTATCATATCTATTTTTACTTCTCCATCAACATATCCTTGGCCTGTCATATTTACTCCAGCTACATCACCAGCTTTTGCAAATCCATAGGGTGACTTCCTGTCGATATTTGTTACTATAGGTTTCATTTGCTGTTCAAATTTTTCTACATTAATTCCTAATGCTTCAGCTATCATTCCTACTGATTCTGCAAATCCAACATGTCCTGCCATAGTTCCTTCTTTAACTTTTTTATTGAATTCTTCTTTTTTCATCCCTACACCTTGTTCTTCCATTACAGCAGGGCCAAATGGAGATAGACTGTTTACCCGTTTACATTGTATAGATTCTACATCTGTCATACAACCTGTTAATGCCACTGCTAGTAAATCCATCATAAGTCCTGGATTAATTCCAGTTCCCAAAACTGATACACCATTTTCTTTTGCTATTATATCTAATTCTTTAGTTAATTCTGGTTCTTGAGCTTTTGGATATGCCATTTCTTCAGCAGTTGATATAACATTAATACCCTGCTCCATTACGTATTTGATTTTAGGAAATGCTTTTTTTGTAAAAGAATCTGTTGCAATTAAACATATATCACAACTTCCTTTATATGCAACTTTTTCTATTTCAGGATTAATAATAACTTCAGATCTTTCCCCTCTATCTACTCCTAAAATATCATACATGCTTTTTCCTACTCTATCTTCACTTAAATCGCATACTCCAACAATTTCTACACCTTTTTTATTAGTAAGCATTTTTGCCATTCCGCTACCCATAGCTCCAAATCCCCATATAGTTACTTTAACTTTTTCTCTCATTATATTCCTCCTATAATTTATTTACTATTATATATTGCAAATAGTATGCCAATCTCAATTATGCATATTTACATATTTTTTTGTATATTTACATCATATTATCCTGTTTTACTGATAAATATACATTAAAAAATATTAGAGCAAAATAATTTGCCCTAATATAGCAAGTTATTTTGCTCTAAAGAATATTTTTTAATTTTATACTGTAATCCCTGTCTTTTTATTCCAAGTGATTTTGCTGATTTTGTAATATTCATATTATTTTCTTTAAGAGTTTTTATAATAATTTCTTTTTCAATTTCTTCTAAATGGTCTTCTAATTTTTTTTCTCCATAAATTACTTCTTCTTTGTTTTTCTTAGGTTTTTTATCCTTATCTGGATTTCTAACATTTATATAATAAGGAAAATTATCTACTTTTATCTCATCATTATTGTCCAGTAAACTAATTGCTCCTTCTATTACATGCTTAAGTTCTCTAACATTTCCCGGCCAGTGATATCCTAATATAAACTTCATTGCTTCTTTTGAAATACCTTTTATTTTAACATTAAATATTCTTTCGTAGTGTTTTACAAAATGCTCTATTAGGGGCTTAATATCTTCTTTTCTATCTCTGAGTGGTGGTATCGAAAGGTTTATAACACTTAGTCTGTAGAATAAATCTTCTCTAAATTTATTTTCTTTTACTAATCTCAAAGGGTCTTTGTTTGCTATTGCTATAATTCTCACATCTACTTTTTCTTCTCTATCTCCTCCAATAGGTCTAAATTTTCCAGTTTCCAAAACTCTTAATAGCTTTGATTGGATTTCAAGAGGCATTGAATTAATCTCATCAAGAACCAAAGTTCCACCGTGGGCTTTTCTAAATAGTCCTTCTTTGTTTTCAGCTCCGGTAAAACCTCCCTTTTTTGTTCCAAACAAAATACTCTCTAAAAGGTTACTTGGAATTGCTGCACAGTTTTCTGCCACATAAGACCTGTTTCTTCTGCGACTTAAATTGTGTATGCTTTGAGAAAA
>CAYMUD010000015.1:0-20402 GCA_964393495.1 uncultured Clostridia bacterium
GGCTCAATTAATTATAAATGTTGTAAATAAAATTAACTATTCTGATTTAGAAGAACTAAGAGAAAGTGAGGAATAATAATATGAAATTATATGATATAGCAATAATAGGTTCTGGACCAGCTGGTTTAACTGCGGGAATATATGCAGGAAGAGCGAGACTAAAAACCATAATAATAGAAAAAGAACAAGCTGGAGGCCAGATAGTTCAAACTGAAGAAGTGGAAAATTACCCAGGAGCTCTAGAAGGAGATACTGGTCCAGATATAGTAAATAGAATGGTTGAACAAACCAAAAAATTTGGGGTAGAAAAGGTATCTGCAGAAATAACAGATGTGGAACTTGAAGGGGATATAAAAATATTAAAGTCAAAAGATGGAGAATATAGAGCGAAATCTATAATAATAGCAACGGGAGCTGAGCCAAGATTTTTAGGTTGTCCAGGCGAAAAAGAATTTATAGGCAAGGGAGTATCCTACTGTGCAACTTGCGATGGAGCATTTTTTGAAGACCTAGAAATATACGTAATTGGCGGCGGTGATACTGCTGTAGAAGAAGCTATATTTTTAACTAAATTTGCACGAAAAGTATACGTGGTTCATAGAAGAAATGAATTAAGAGCAGCAAAGTCAATTCAAGAAAAAGCTTTTGAAAATAAAAAGATAGAATTCATATGGGATTCAACAGTAGAAGAGATAAAAGGTGATGGAATTGTAAATGGTATAGTACTTAAAAATAAAAAAACTGGAGAAATTCAAGATATAAAAGCTCAAGATAGTATGATGGGTGTCTTTATTTTTGTTGGATATAAGCCGATTACAAAGCTATTTGAAGGAAAGTTAAAGATGGAAAGAGGATATATTAAGACTGACGAAGATATGAAGACAAGCATAACTGGAGTTTATGCAGCTGGTGATGCTAGAGTTAAAAACTTGAGACAAGTTGTAACAGCAACAGCAGATGGTGCAATCGCAGCTGTGCATGCTGAAAAATATCTTGAAGGTATAGAGTAAGAAGAAGGTTGGAAATTACCATGCCTCCATTGTGGAAAAGAAGCCTATAGGCTGTCCTTTTGGATAGCTTTTTCTTTTAATTTTGGGAAATAAATACTAAGAGGAGAAAACAATGAAAAATATAAGAAAACTGTCATCTTTAATTTTAATAGTAATGCTTTTACTAGCAGTAGGATGTACACAAGATACCGTTGAATCTGAAGAACAAGTGGGAGGAGAACTTATATTGGCAACCACTACAAGCACTGAAAACAGCGGTTTATTAGACTATATACTCCCGGATTTTGAAGAAAAAACCGGAGTGGAAATAAAAGTAGTTGCTGTAGGTACTGGAGCAGCTCTTCAAAAAGGAATGGATGGTGAGGCAGATATACTTCTAGTCCATGCTAAAGACAGAGAAGAAGCTTTTGTAGCTGAAGGGCACGGTCCGAAAAGATACGATGTTATGTACAACGATTTTGTAATAATCGGTCCGGAATCAGATCCTGCAGAAGTTAAAGGATTAAATGTTGTGGAAGCACTGACTAAAATAAGTGAAGCAAGGGCAGCATTTGTATCTAGAGGTGACGACTCTGGAACGCATACTAAAGAAATATCTTTATGGGAAGCTTCAGAAACAGCTCCTGAAGGAGACTGGTATGTAGAAGTAGGAAAAGGCATGGGAGATACCATAACTATGGCTGAAGAATTAGAAGCATATACAATAAGTGATAGAGCTACTTATTTATCAATGAAAGAAAACCTTGAATCAATAATACTTGTAGAAGATGACGAGATTCTTTTTAATCAATATGGAGTTATACAGGTTGATCCAAGTAAAAATGACCAAATAAATGCAGAGGCTGCAGAAGCATTTGTTAACTGGATAATATCTGAAGAAGCACAAGAATTAATAGGAACATATGAAGCGTATGGAGAAGTTCTCTTTAATCCTAATGCCAAATAGATTAAATTTTAATATTTAAAAATAGGGAGAGATAATGGATTATATAATAGAGGGTATAATAGGAGCATTTAAATTAATATTATCCTTAGATAAGGAAATATACAGTATTGTACTGCTGTCTATTTATGTTTCCTTTGCATCTACGGTTATCTCTTCCATTGTTGGAGTACCACTGGGACTTTTTACAGGGATAAAAGAATTCAAAGGAAAAAGGTTACTATCCAAGATTTATTTTACTTTTATGGGGTTACCTCCTGTAGTAGTAGGGTTGGTTACAGTATTAATAATATCCAGAAGCGGACCCTTAGGTTCCGTAGGACTTATATATACTCCTACAGCTATGATAATAGCTCAATCTTTACTAGTTACACCAATTGTTACAGGAATAATATTTACCAATTCGAAAGACATAGGATTGGAAATTATAAATATTTGTAAAACCTTAGGAGCCAATAAAAGACATACATTCTTTAAGTTAATTAAGGAGTTGAAAACACTTATTTTAGTAGCTACTGTTACAGGATTTGGAAGAGCAATTTCTGAAGTAGGAGCAGTAATGATTGTTGGTGGAAATATTAAAGGACATACTAGGGTAATGACTACATTTATAGCTATGAGTAATAGTATGGGAAATTACGATACTTCAATAGCTATGGGCATAATTTTACTTACTATATCTTTTGTAGCAAATTCATTTTTATATAACCGCACTATGGGGGATTCTAATGGATATAAAATTAAAAAATATTAAAAAAACATATAAGAACAAAACCGTACTACGGATTGATAGTATTAATATTGAAAAAGGAAAAATTATAGGGATACTTGGACCTAATGGATCTGGTAAAACTACAATGATGAAAATAATTGCAGATTTAATAAAACCGGATGCCGGAAGAGTAGAATACGACGGCAAAGAATTCGCAACAGCATCGGATAGACTAACCTATGTTAGCCATAACTCCTATCTATTTAATGAAAGTGTATTTGAAAATATAGCTGCACCACTTAAGTTTAGAGATATGAAAAAAGAATACATTGAAAAAAGAGTAGAGGAACTTATAGAGAGTTTTCAAATAGAATATTTAAGATATGAAAATGCCCTAACTTTATCAGGAGGAGAAAAACAAAAGGTATCACTGGCAAGAGCTTTAAGCTTTAAGCCGGAGGTATTACTCATAGATGAACCCACTTCTAATATTGATCCTAATTTTATAAAATTGATTGAAAGTACTTTAAAGAAAATTAATCATGATTTTAAAACTACGATAGTTATAGTAACTCACAATACAGCTCAATCTCTGAGACTTTGCCAAGAGATAATTTTCATGAGAAAGGGCAATGTAATACAGCATACATCGACAGAAAATTTAATTAATTCAGATGATGAATTCATAAGAGAATTCATAAAATTAAATTAAAATCAGAATGTTAAAAATGTTTAATTATTGTAAAAAATAGCTACAAGCTAGTAAAATCAAACTATTTGACTTTTTAAATCTGCTTATTTTGCATATAAAATTATTATATATTGTAAAAATATGAAAACAATGTTAAAATTGGTATGAATCTTGAATAGAAGTAGGAGGGATAGCTTGAAAGTAGGATTTGAACTTAATATGCAGCAAACACAAAAATTAATAATGACAACAGAATTGAGACAAGCTATACAGGTATTACAATACAATAATCTAGAGCTAAGAGAGTATATAACTAAAGAAATGGAAACAAATCCGTTTTTAGAAGTAGCAGATAAAAAGAAAGAAAAAGATAAAGATGAAAATTCTAAAGATGAAGATATTGATTGGCAGGAAGTAATAGAAAAATATGACGACATAAGCTACAAGTCATATTCAAAAGTTACTGAACAAAAACAAACTTTTGAAAGCTATACATCAAAGAAAATGTCTCTAAAAACTCATCTTTTAAACCAATTAGGGTTAACGTTTTCAAAAGACTTAGAAAAAAGAATTGGAGAACAAATTATTGAATCATTAGATAAAAAAGGTTATCTATTAACTACCGTAGAAGATATCTCAAAAGAAACGGGATATGAGACATCACAAGTAGAAAGAGTATTAAACACAATTCAAAACTTTGATCCAGTAGGGATAGCATCACGAAATTTAGAAGAATGTTTAAAGATTCAATTAAAAGATAAAGGTATTATAGATGAAAATGTTTATAAAGTGGTAGATGAACATATTAACAACCTAGCCTGCAACAGGCTACAGGAGATATCTAAAGATTTAGAGGTAGATATACCAAGAGTTCAAGAAATTTGTGATGTAATAAAAATGCTTGAACCAAAGCCATCAAGAGGTTTTGTGTTGGAAACAGATAGTATTAGATATATAACACCTGATGTTACAATAAAAAAAGTAGATGGAGAATATATAATTTTAGTTAACGATTCTAACGTACCATCTTTACATATTAGTAGTTACTACAAAAAAATGCTAAAAAAGGTAAAGGATAAAGATACTAATAAATTTTTAAGTGATAAATTTAGTTCTTCTATGTGGTTGATAAAAAGTATTGAGCAGAGAAGGCAAACTATGTATAACGTTACTGAGTCTATACTAAAATTTCAGAGGGAATTTTTTGATAAAGGGACTAAATACTTGAAACCCTTAGTTTTAAAGGATGTATCGGAAGATATTGAGGTTCATGAATCTACTGTAAGTAGAGCCACAAATGGAAAATATGTGCAGACACCAAGAGGACTATTTGAATTGAAATACTTTTTCACAAGTGGAGTTCAAAAAGGTGAAGAAGGAGTTTCTTCAACAAGTATAAAAAGCACTATAAAAGATTTGATAGATAGTGAAAATAGAAAAAAACCTTTGAGTGATCAAAAAATAGCTAATAAATTAAAAGAAAAAAATATAAAAATATCCAGAAGAACAGTAGCAAAATATAGAGATGAAATAGGTATACCATCATCATCTATTAGGAGAAGATATTAAAATAAAACAGCTCAAATTGAGCTGTTTTATTTTTTGAGATATACTTGATATATATAACAAACAATTGTATAATAAACACAAGGGACAAAATACAAACACATAGGACAAAAAAAGACCAAAGGAGTTAAAAGGAGTTAGAATGAATGAAAAAAAAATTTTAGATTTAATAAATGTAGTGGCTCCTGAAGTCAAAGATATAATGTTAAAAAGATACAATATTCTTAAAATAATTCGAGAAAATCAGCCAATAGGAAGAAGAATGCTGGCTCAGGAAATAGTAGATACAGAAAGAAGAATAAGATCGGAAACAGATAATTTAAGAAAATTAGGGCTGATAATTGTAGAAACCAACGGCATGTTTATATCTAAAAAAGGCGAAGACTTAATAGAAGACTTAGAAGAATTATCTTATAAAATAAAAGGACTAAAAAAAATAGAATCCAGTCTTAAAGATAAATTGGGCATTAGAGATGTATACATGGTCGAAGGAGATTCTTCAAAGAGCAATTTAGTATTTAAAGATTTAGGCAAAAAAACAGCCAAGGTAGTAGAAGGCTTAATTAAAGAAGATGTTAAGATCGCTATTATGGGAGGAACAACTATGGCTGTAGTAGCAGAACAGATGGAAGAAAAGAAATATCCTGAGAATTTATTAGTTTTACCAGGAAGAGGAGGGATGGGAGAAAGCATAGACATTCAAGCAAACTCCATAGCATCTAAATTAGCAAAAAAAATAGGTGCTAAATATAGGTTGCTTCATGTTCCAGACAATATTAAACCTGAGATATTAGAGGCATTAAAAACTAATCCCCAGATAAAAAACATATTGACTGATTTAAAAGAAGTAAATCTTTTACTTTTTGGATTAGGAAGATCTGAAGATATGGCAATAAGAAGAAATCTACCAGAATTAACAAGAGATGAGCTGAGGATTAAGAAAGCCTGTGTTGAATCTTTAGGATTTTATTTCAATGAAGATGGAGAACCAATTATGCATTCGACTTCAGTGGGAATTGCACTAGACGATTTACAAAATATAGAAAATGCTGTTTGTGCAGCAGCAGGTATAAAAAAAGCAAAAGCAATATATGCTTTTTCAAAATATTATAAAAAATATATACTAGTAACAGATGAAGTAACGGCAAAAGAAATTTTAAAATTAAATTAGAAAGGAAGATAATAATGAAAACAAAAATAGCAATTAATGGATTCGGAAGAATTGGGAGATTAGCACTTAGGTTGATGTTTGAAGACGGTGAATTTGAGATAGCAGCAATAAACGACTTAACTGATGCAGAAACATTAGCTTACTTACTTAAGTACGACTCATCTCAAGGAGGATTTAAAAAAGACAGTGTAAACTTTAAAATGGGAGAAGAGCAAAAACTTGTAGTTGATGGTAGAGAAATCCCTGTATTTGCAGAAAAAAATCCAGAAGATCTACCTTGGGGCGAACTTGATATTGACGTTGTTTTAGAATGTACGGGAGTATTCACTAAAAGAGAAGAAGCAGAAAGACATATAAAAGCTGGGGCAAAAAAAGTATTATTATCAGCACCGGGAAAAGGTGAAATGAATACAGTAGTATACAATGTAAACCATGATGTTCTAGATGGCAGTGAAAAGGTTGTATCAGCAGCATCTTGTACTACAAATTGCTTAGCACCAATTGCTAAGGTGTTAGATGATAACTTTAAAATAGTACAAGGCCTGATGACTACTATACACGCATATACAAATGATCAAACAACTCTTGATAGACCTCATCATAAAGGGATTAAATCAAGAAGAGGTAGAGCAGCAGCAGTAAATATAATACCTACATCTACAGGAGCAGCAGCAGCAGTTGGTAAAGTAATGCCTCATTTAAACGGAAAATTAGATGGAATGGCAATGCGTGTTCCTACAGCGGCTGGATCAGTAGTTGACTTAGTAGTTGAATTAGAAGAAAAAACATCAGTAGAAGAAATCAATAAAGTAATGAAAGAAGCTTCAAATGAAACACTAGGATATACAGAAGACCCTATAGTTTCAAGTGATACAATAGGAATGACCTACGGTAGCTTATTTGATTCCCAACTTACAAGAGTAATGGAAGTTGACGGAAAACAAATGGTAAAAGTAGTAAGTTGGTACGATAATGAGATGTCATATACTGCACAGTTGATAAGAACAGCAAGACATATGAGCAAATTATAAATTACAACAAATAAAGTGCTGTTAGGCACTTTATTTTATTTCAATAATGTATTACTATTAGATTATAAGATAATTGGAGGTATATCATGAAAAAAACTATAAAAGACTTAGATATTAAAGACAAAAGAGTTTTAGTAAGATGTGACTTCAACGTTCCTTTAAATGATGAAGGAGAAATAAGCGATGACAACCGAATTGCAACGGCAGTACCGACTATTAAGTATATTTTAGAAAAAGGCGGTAAAGCAGTACTAATGTCTCATATGGGAAGACCTAAAGGAATCCCCAGTAATAAATTAACCTTAAAGCCAGTTGCTAAAAAGTTAGAAGAACTTCTTGGTACTGAAGTTATTTTTGCTGAATACGACGAAGTTGTAAACGAAGAAGTAGTTAAGCTCTCAGAAAAGGACTTTGATAAAATACTACTCTTACAAAACACAAGATTCAGAAAAGAAGAAAAAGAAAACGAGGAAAAATTTGCAAAAGAATTATCAAAACTTGGAGATTTTTTCATTAATGATGCATTCGGCACATCTCACAGAGCCCATGCGTCTAATGTTGGTGTTGCAATGATACTTCCAAATGCAGTTGGATTTCTTGTAGAAAAAGAAATAAAAAAAATAGGTGGAGTATTAGAAAATCCAGAAAACCCTTTTATAGCAATATTAGGAGGAGCAAAGGTATCTGATAAGATAAAGGTAATAGATAACTTATTGAATATAGCTGATAAAATAATTATTGGTGGAGGAATGGCTTTTACTTTCTTGGCTGCTCAGGGGTACGAAGTAGGAAAGTCTATATTGGAAAAAGATAAAATAGACTTAGCTAAAAGCCTTATGAAAAAAGCAGAGGAAAAAGGTGTAGACTTAGTACTGCCTGTTGACTATAAGGTAGCAGAAGAATTTAGTAATGATTCTGAATGGAAGACAGTTAGTTTTAAAAATATTCCCGAAGATTATATGGGGTTAGATATTGGAGAAAAATCTATAGAGTTATTTTCGAAACTAATAAAGAGTGCTAAAACAGTAATATGGAATGGACCTATGGGAGTGTTCGAATTTGATAACTTTGCAGAAGGTACCAACAAAATATGTCAGGTACTTGCTGAAAATGATATAATATCTATTATAGGCGGTGGTGATAGCGCAGCTGCTGTAAAAAAAGCTGGTCTCGAAAAATCCATGACACATATTTCTACAGGTGGTGGAGCATCACTAGAGTTTATGGAAGGTAAAAAACTTCCGGGAATTGAAGTAATAGATAATAAATAAAATTAAGGAGGCAAAAATGAGAAAACCTTTTATAGCAGGAAATTGGAAAATGCATAAAACTCCAAATGAATCTATAGTCTTAGCTAAAGAAATAGATGATTATTTAAAAGAAAATAAAGAAATAGATGTAGATGTATTGGTCTGTCCACCTTATACTTCACTATATGCAATAAACAATGAACTAAAGAATAGAAAAATATATATAGGAGCTCAAAACATGAGCTATGAAGAAGAAGGAGCCTTTACAGGAGAAATATCTCCATTAATGTTAAAAGAAATGAAGGTAGAATATGTAATATTGGGTCATTCTGAAAGAAGACAATACTTTGATGAGGATGATGAAATTATTAATAAAAAAGTTAAAAAAGCTATAGAACATAAATTTAAAGTAATACTATGTGTTGGCGAAACATTAGAAGAAAGAGAAGCAGGCCAAGAAAAAACAAAGGTAAAAAAACAAATTCTTTCTAATTTAAAAGGAATACAAAAAGAAGAGGCTTTAGATTTGACTGTGGCTTATGAGCCTATATGGGCAATAGGTACAGGCAAAACTGCATCGAGTGATGATGCTAATGATATGATTAAGTACATAAGAATAACTTTAGAAGAATTATACGACGAAAAGACAGCAGAAACTATAAGAATACAGTACGGTGGAAGTGTAAAACCTCACAACATTAAAGAACTTATGAATAAATCAGATATCGATGGAGCATTAGTTGGGGGAGCAAGCTTAAAAAGTGAAGACTTTAATAAAATAATAGATTTTTAGGAGATATATATGAATAAAAGAACCTCAATATTAATGATATTAGATGGTTGGGGAATAGGAAGAGATTATGAAGGAAATGCAATTTTAAGAGCAAATACTTCCAATTTCGATAGACTGATAAAAAAATACCCCAACACGCAAATAAGAACAAGCGGACTTGACGTAGGCCTTCCAAAAGGACAAATGGGTAATTCAGAAGTAGGACATATGAATATTGGAAGCGGAAGAATAGTCTACCAAGAGTTTACAAGAATAACAAAAGCAATAGAAGATGGCAGTATAGAATCAAACCAGAAAATTAATAAAGCATTTAATAATGCAAAAGAGAATAATAGTAAACTTCATTTTTTTGGTTTACTATCAGATGGTGGAGTTCATAGTTTCAACGGACATCTTTATTCACTAATTAATACAGCAAAGAAAAAAGGTGTTGATAAAGTATGCATACACTGCTTTACAGATGGAAGAGACGTTTCGCCAACAAGTGGAATTAACTTCATAAAAGAACTTCAAGAAAAAATTAAAGAAATAGGAATAGGTAATATCGCCACAATTTCAGGGAGATATTATGCTATGGATAGAGATAACAGATACGAAAGAACCCAAAAAGCCTATGAAGCTATGACTCAGGGAATAGGAGTAGAAAACTCTGATCCTGTAGATGCAGTAAAAAAATCATATGAAAATGAAATAACAGATGAATTCATAAAACCTGTTGTTGTAAACAAAGACTGTATGGTAGAAGATAAAGATAGTGTAATATTTTACAATTTCAGACCAGACAGGGCAAGGCAGATAAGTAGAGCTTTTGTTGACGATGATTTTGATAAATTTGACAGAAAAAAGCTAGATTTGACTTATATTACAATGACACAGTATGATAAAACAATCAAAAACATAGATGTAGCCTTTGAACCCCAAGAACTTAAAAATACTTTTGGAGAATATTTAAGTAAACAAGGAAAGAAACAGTTGAGAATAGCAGAAACTGAAAAATATGCTCATGTTACTTTCTTTTTCAACGGTGGTGTTGAAGAACCTTACAAAGGAGAAGAAAGAGTACTTGTGCCTTCCCCTAAAGTGGCAACCTACGATTTGCAGCCGGAAATGAGTGCATATAAAGTAAAGGATAAACTGCTGGAAGAGCTGAAAAAAGATTATTTGGATTTTGTAATAATTAACTTTGCAAATCCTGATATGGTAGGTCATACAGGAGATATAGATGCAGCAATTAAAGCTGTAGAAACTGTAGACGAGTGTCTTGGAGAAATAGTAGACTACGTAGAAAAGCATAATCACACTATGCTTGTAACGGCTGATCACGGAAATGCAGAAGAAATGCTTCTAGAAGGAGAAGTAATGACGGCTCATTCTAATAGCAAAGTACCTTGTATTTTAATAAGTAGTAAAAAACACACATTAAAAGAAGGTAGATTAGCTGATATTGCCCCAACAATATTGGACTTAATGAAAATAGATAAACCAGAAGAAATGACAGGGGAATCATTGATAAAATAAAAGGAGGAAAAATATGACTATAATATCAGATATTTATGCAAGAGAGATTTTAGATTCAAGAGGAAATCCGACAGTAGAAGTGGAGGTTTGGACTGAAGGTGGAGGCTACGGTATAGCAGCAGTTCCATCAGGAGCTTCTACTGGAGAATTTGAAGCTGTAGAATTAAGAGACGGAGACAAAGACAGATATTTAGGAAAAGGTGTTGAAAAAGCCGTTGCAAATGTTAACGAAATTATTGCACCGGAGTTATTTGGAGTTGATTCAATAAATCAAGTGATGATAGATCAAATAATGATAGAACTTGACGGTACAAAAAATAAAAGTAAATTAGGAGCTAATGCTATTTTAGGTGTATCTATGGCTTGTGCTAAAGCAGCAGCTGATACATTAGCTTTGCCATTGTTTCAATACTTAGGTGGAGTAAATGCTAAAACTCTTCCTGTGCCAATGATGAATATTTTAAACGGTGGAGAACACGCGGATAATAATGTAGATATTCAAGAATTTATGGTAATGCCTGTTGGAGCTAAAACATTTAAGGAAGCTTTAAAGATAGGTGCAGAAATATACCACAATCTGAAAAAAGTATTACAAGAAAAAGGTTTAGGCACCGGAGTTGGAGATGAAGGTGGATTTGCACCTAACTTGTCTTCAAATGAAGAAGCTTTAAAAACCATAATAGAAGCAATCAAAAAAGCTGGGTATAAACCTGGAGATGATGTAGTTCTTGCGTTAGATGTTGCAGCATCAGAAATATACGACAAAGAAAGCAAAAAATATAAATTTGCTGGTGAAGGAAAAGAATTTACTGTAGAGAAGTTAGTAGATTTTTATGAGGAATTAGTAGAGAAGTATCCGATAATCTCCATTGAAGATGGTTTGGACGAAGAAGACTGGGAAGGTTGGAAATTATTTACTGAAAGATTAGGAGATAAAATCCAGCTAATGGGAGATGATCTTTTCGTAACTAATGTAGAAAGATTGAAGCGTGGAATAGAACAAGGAATAGGAAATTCAATACTAATTAAGCTAAACCAAATAGGTACAATCACAGAAACTCTAGATGCTATAGAAATGGCAAAGACAGCGGGATACACAGCTGTTGTATCTCATAGGTCCGGAGAAACTTCAGATAATACTATAGCTGATTTAGTTATAGCTACAAATGCAGGACAGATAAAAACAGGAGCACCTGCAAGATCAGATAGAGTAGCTAAATACAACCAACTTCTTAGATTAGAAGATATCCTTGGTACAACAGGTCAGTATAAAGGAAAAGAGGTTTTTTATAATTTAAAGTAGAATAAAAAATGAAGAGCGTATAAAGAAAAGTAAAAATTAAAAATAGAATTAATGGTGGTCTTAGACTCTAAAAAAATAAACGACAGAGCATATAAAAGCATATGCTCTGTCATTTATAAAAAGAAGTATTCTAGATTTAATTGTTAAATTAGAAAATTTGTACTATAATAGAAAAGAAATAAAATTTATATGTTGAATTTAAATTTCCACTATGTTAAAATACATTTGTTAATTTAAAAGGAGGTGTAGTAATGGAATTAGTTGCGCAAGCACTCCTAATTATATCAAGTTTGATTTTGATAGCTAGTATACTTTTACAATCAGGTAAATCTGCAGGATTATCAGGTGATATAGCAGGAGGCGCAGAGTCTCTTTGGGGTAAAAATAAAGGAAGAAGTTATGAAGGCCTGCTAGAAAAGCTTACAACAGCTTCAGCAGTGTTTTTTATTGTTATGGCATTAGCCCTAGCAGCACTACAATAATAAATAATTAGTACACAATAGGAGGGTAACTTAATGAGTATTTATTTAGCACCTATTTTAGGTGTGGTTGCTTTAATATATGTTTATATAAAAGCAGTAGCAATAAAGAAAGAAAGCGTTGGAAACAAAAGGATGGAAGAAATATCTGCCTATATTCAAGAAGGAGCAATGGCTTTTTTAAGTCGTGAATACAAGTCTTTAGCAATATTTGCTACAGTATTGTTTTTCATATTAGGTTTCGGTTTAAATTGGCCTACAGCAATTTCATTTTTAATTGGAGCTTTATTCTCAGGATTAGCAGGATATTTAGGAATGATAGTGGCAACTCAAGCAAACGTAAGAACTGCAAATGCAGCAAAAGAATCTGGAATGAACAAAGCACTTTCAGTAGCATTCTCAGGAGGAGCAGTAATGGGAATGGCAGTTGTTGGATTAGGTTTGTTGGGTGTTGGAATCTTATATATAATTTTTAGAGATACAAGCATAGTAACTGGATTTGGACTAGGTGCTTCATCAATAGCATTATTTGGACGTGTTGGTGGAGGAATTTATACAAAGGCTGCCGATGTAGGAGCAGACTTAGTTGGTAAAGTAGAAGCAGGAATACCAGAAGACGATCCAAGAAACCCAGCAGTAATAGCTGATAATGTTGGAGATAACGTTGGTGATGTAGCGGGAATGGGAGCGGACTTATTCGAATCATATGTAGGTTCAATTATTTCTGCAATTACATTAGGAAGTTTAGTTTATGGAGCAGATGGAGCTTTATTTCCACTGTTATTAGCAGCAGCAGGTATCGTTGCATCGATTATAGGAACTTTGTTTGTAAGAGGAAAAGAAGGTAAAGATCCTCAAAAGTCTTTAGATTCAGGAACTTATGTAAGTTCAATACTAATAATAATAGTAGCATTTATACTAAGCAATGTAGTATTAAATAGCACAAAACCATTTGTAGCTATAGTGACGGGACTAGTAGTAGGACTTGCTATAGGAAAGTTAACAGAATATTATACATCAGCAGAATATGCACCAGTTCAAAAGATAGCTGACCAATCAAATACAGGTGCAGCAACAAATATTATAAGCGGATTAGGTGTTGGAATGGGTTCAACAGCATTACCTTTAATAGTCTTGTCAGTAGGTATACTAGTTGCTTTTTATCTATCAGGTGGGGCAACAGACCCAGCAATGGGACTTTACGGTATAGCTCTTGCTGCAGTAGGAATGCTTTCTACAGCTGGAATGACAGTAGCGGTAGATGCCTACGGACCGATAGCAGATAATGCAGGTGGTATAGCAGAAATGTGTGAACTACCTGAAGAAGTAAGAGAGATAACAGACAAACTTGACTCAGTAGGTAATACAACAGCAGCAGTAGGTAAAGGATTTGCCATAGGATCAGCAGCACTAACAGCATTAGCTCTTTTTGCATCTTATACTCAAGTTGTAGAAATAACAGTAATTAACTTAACTGAGCCAGTAGTAATAGCTGGATTGTTACTAGGTGGAATGTTACCATTTCTATTCTCAGCTATCACAATGAATGCAGTAGGAAAAGCAGCATTTTCAATGATAGAAGAAGTAAGAAGACAATTCAAAGAAATACCAGGAATCATGGAAGGTAAAGCAAAACCGGAATACAAAAAATGTGTTGATATAAGTACAGCAGCAGCACTTAAAGAAATGGTAGTACCGGGATTACTAGCAGTAGTTGTACCTTTAGTAATAGGATTAATACTTGGAAAAGAAGCTTTAGGTGGATTATTAGCAGGAGCTTTAGTAACTGGAGTATTAATGGCGATAATGATGGCAAATGCAGGTGGAGCTTGGGACAACGCTAAAAAATTCATCGAAGAAGGAAATTACGGTGGAAAAGGAAGCGATGCTCATAAAGCAGCAGTAGTTGGAGATACAGTAGGAGATCCATTTAAAGATACATCAGGACCATCAATAAACATATTAATTAAGCTAATGACTATAGTATCACTAGTGTTTGGACCATTGATAGCACAATACGGTGGAATACTTTTTAAATAATCTATAAAGCACTGGCTTTGCTGGTGCTTTGTTTTTTACATATAGCAATTAACCTACACATGACTGGCTCATGTGTTTTTTCTTTTAATAAAGCAATTTATTTGGTATAATTTAGTAGGTCAAATACTAAAAAAATGGGGAAAAAATGAAAATCAGTATAGATGGAATGAATATAAATTATATACAGGAAGGTAAAGGCTATGATATAATCTTACTTCACGGTTGGGGAGGAAGTATAGAGACTATGAATCCTATACTTATTCACCTTAAAAACTTTGCTAGAATTACATCCGTAGACTTACCTGGATTTGGAAAAAGCGATAAGCCTAAAGAAGCAATAGATAGTTTTAAATACAGCGAAATAGTATATAAACTTATAAAAAAGCTTGGCATTAAAAAGGCAAATATAATTGGCCACTCCCATGGTGGTAGAATAGGTATTATATTAGCATCTCAGTATTCTGACGTTGTAAATAAACTAGTTTTGGTAGATAGTGCTGGGATTATATCAAAAAGAACTTATAAATACTATATAAAGGTATACTGGTTTAAAGTTCTAAAAAAAATATATTTATTTTTAAATAAGAATAAGGAAGATAATTTAGAAAAATTTTATAAAAAGTTTGGCTCTGTTGATTACAGCCAATCTAAAGGAATAATGAGAGAAACAATGGTTAAAGTAGTAAACGACAATCTTAAACCTTTACTAGAAAAAATAAACATACCCACATTACTAATCTGGGGGGAAGACGATGAAGAAACCCCTTTGTATATGGGGAAAATTATGGAAGAAAAAATAAAAGATAGCGGCTTAGTAATCATAGAGAATGGTTCACACTATTCCTATTTAGATGATATTATTAAGTTTAGAGCAGCTGTAAAATATTTTTTTAAAGCTGAGTTATCTTCATAGGAACTTAAACAAGGAGTGAAATTTATGATTTATGGATTAATTATAGGTGTTATTATGTGGGGATTCAATCTATTTTTTAGATTGAAGTATTATTTACATATGATGCAGCTGGAAATGTACGACAATGAAAAATATCAAAATTGGGTAAATAACAATAAAAATAAAACAACCACTAAAAAAACAGGCTTTTTAGTAATTATAACAGCAGCTATAACAAGTATATATATAATTTATCCCTATAATATATTTATTTATATAGGGATATGGATGCTTGCTAACATATATTCTTTGGAATTTATAAAGACAGAGAATAAAAAACCACTAGTTTATACAGAAAGAGCTAAAAGATTATTTGGCGGCACAATTTTAGTTGCTGTATTAGATCTATTATTAGTAGTTCTAGTTGTAAAATTAATAGCCGGGTATAGTTACTATATTCCAATTTCAATATTTATATTAAGCTTAGCATTATATTTTTCAAGTTATTACTTAATATTAGGAAACTGGGTAGTTTCTCCTATAGAAAAATCTATTAATCTTAATTTTTATAAAAAAGCATATAATAAATCAAGAAGTATAGAAGGACTTACTACAATAGGAATAACTGGAAGTTATGGTAAAACAAGTACAAAATTTATAACATCAAAAATACTAGCTCAAAAATATAAAACAACTCATACACCAAACAGCTACAATACGCCTATGGGAATTAGTAAATTTATTAATGAAGAATTAGATGAAGAAAGCAGAATTTTTGTAGCAGAACTAGGGGCAGAGAGACTAGGAGAAATTAAAGAAGTAGCGAAACTAGTAAATCCGAAAATAGGTATAATAACATCAATAGGGCCAAGTCATTTAAAAACTTTTAAATCTATAGAAAATATTATGAAAACTAAATACGAGTTGATAAAAGAACTGCCAGCAGATGGCACAGCTATATTCAACTATGATAACGAATACGTAAAAAAACTAGCGGATAAAACTTATAGAAATAAAATACTATACGGTATTGAATCAAAAGACGATGTAGATATATATGCTGAAGATATAAAAACAACAAATAAAGGATCCACCTTTAAACTTCATATAAAAGAAAAAGGAACTGTTCAGTGCAGGACTAAATTATTAGGAAAACACAATATATTAAACATTTTAGCCGGGGTTGCAGCAGCATATGCTATGGATATGACTTTAGTTCAGATATCAAGTGGTATTGAAAGAATAGAATCTATAGAACACAGACTACAGCTTATAGATGCTGGTACAGGTGTATACGTAATTGACGATGCTTTTAATTCGAATCCCAAAGGTGCAGAAGCAGCTTTAGAAGTACTAAAAGATTTTACGGAAGGTAGTAAAATAATAGTTACACCGGGCATGGTAGAATTAGGTAAATTACAAAAGGATGAAAACTTTAAATTCGGAGAAAAAATAGCAGAAATTTGTGACAAAGTTATACTTGTTGGGAAAAAACAAACTCAACCCATATACGATGGATTAAAGAGTAAAGGTTATGATACAAATAAAATTAATGTCGTAAAAAACTTAGAAGAAGCTAGAGTATTAATAGGTAAAATTGTAAAAGCAAAAGATGTAGTTTTATTTGAAAATGATTTGCCTGATACCTACAGCGAATAAAGAATAGGAGGAATTGTATGGAAAATATCGGTATAATAATTGGGGGAGAAAGCGTAGAACACGAAGTGTCAATTATTACAGGACTTCAAATCTTTGATAATATTGATAAAAACAAATACAAACCTTATATAATATATATAACAAAAGAAGGAAAATGGTTAACGGGAGAAATTTTAAGTAATATTAAGACATATAAAAAGAAAGAATTTATGTCTGCAGAAGAAAGAATACCTTGGAAAAGCAGCAAAAAGAATAAAATGATACTTATAAGCAAAGATAATAAAAAAAGATTATTTAAGAAAAAAAAGGATGATATAGAAATAGATGTAGTAATACCTGCTACCCACGGAACGGGAGTAGAAGATGGTACCCTTCAAGGCATTTTAGAAAACATTGGAGTGCCATATGCTTTTAGTGATGTTAAAGCTTCAGCTTTAGGAATGGACAAAATAATAATGAAAAAAGTATTTAAAGATGAAGGACTTCCTTTGGTAGATTACAGATGGTTTTATAAAAGTGAGTTTATTGAAAACAAAATTCAAGTCCTTAAAGAAGCAGAAAAACTTGGATATCCATTAATTGTAAAACCTTCAAATTTAGGATCCAGTATAGGAATAACAAAGGCAAACAATCAAAAAGAACTGGAAGAATCAATAGAAGTTGCAGTATCCTACGACAGAAAAATAATAGTTGAGAAATGTCTTGAAAATGCAAGAGAAATTAACTGTGGGGTTCTTGGATATGAGAAAGATGTAAAAACATCAAAATGTGAAGAGCCCGTAGGATGGAAGGAATTTTTAAAGTACGAAGATAAATATGTGAATAACTCTAAGATTAAAGGTGATTCGAAAAGAGTTATACCAGCAAATATTCCGGAAAATATTACAAATGAAATAATGGAAATTGCGAAAAAATCATTTATATCTATCAATGCAAGCGGAGCTGCAAGAGTAGATTTCCTGCTTGAAGGCAAAAACATATACGTAAACGAAATCAATACAATTCCGGGTTCTGTATCCTTTTATTTATGGGAACCTTCAGGACTTGAATTTAAAGACTTAATAGAGGAATTAATAAATATAGCGAAAAAGAAATTAGATAAAGATTTAATAAATACATACGATGTTGATTTATTAAATAAAATGGCTTCAACAAAAGGAGCAAAGAGGGAGTAACAATGAAATTAAAAGAAAAAATATTAGCTTTTATGGATAAAAAAGCTTATAAACCAATGTTAATGGAAGAAATTATAGAGGAAATAGATACTTCCAAAGATATGAAATCAGAAATAACGAAAATTGTTAATGATTTAGAAACAGAAGGTAAAGTTTTAAAAACAAGAACCAATAGATATGCACTACCACATAGACTAAATCTTCTAATAGGAGAAATACAAGGTAGTGCTAAAGGTTTCGGGTTCTTTCTGCCGGAAGATAAAAATCGGGAAGATATTTTTGTATCACCAAGGGATTTAAATGGAGCTATACATGGTGATAAGGTTATACTTAGACCAATGAAAAATGCTAGTAATGTAAAAAAACAAGAAGGTAAGGTTGTAAGAATAATAAAAAGAGGAAATGAAGAAGTAATAGGTACTTTTCAAAAAGACAAGTACTTTGCATTTGTAATTCCTGACGACGATAGAATTTCAAAAGACATATTCGTTACAAAAGAAAACTTTAATGGTGCAAAAAACGGAGAAAAAGTAGTTGTAAAAGTAACTAAGTGGTCTTACGATAGAAAAAATCCTGAAGGATATATATCAGAAATAATAGGAGATATGAAAGATTACGAAACTCATATTAAAGCTACTTTAAAAAGAAATAATATAAAATATTCTTTTCCTAAAAATGTTATAAAAGAAGCTACTGATATAGAGGTAAAAATAAATAAAAAAGAAATAAAAAGAAGAAAAGATTTTAGAGATTATAATATAATAACAATAGATGGAAAAGATGCAAAGGATTTAGATGATGCTGTACATATTAAAAAACTGGAAAACAACAGTTTTGAACTGGGTGTGCATATAGCCGACGTTACCCACTATGTAGGAAAAGAATCCAATTTAAGAAGAGAAGCTTACGAGAGGGGTACTAGTACATACTTGGCAGACAGAGTGATCCCTATGCTACCTAAAGAGCTTTCAAATGGTGTTTGTAGTCTTAATCCTAAAGAAGACAAGTTAACACTTTCAGTAGTTATGAAAGTAAACAGTAAAGGAAATGTAACAGATCATAAAATATATGAAAGTATCATAAATAGTAAAGAAAGAATGACATATGAAGATGTGTCAAATATACTTGAAAATCAAGATAAAAAATTAAAAAAAAGGTATAATAAGATAGTAAAAGATTTGGAAGAAATGGCGAAATTAGCTAAAACCTTAAAGAAAAAAAGAGACGATAGAGGATGTATAGATTTCGAATTTAAAGAAGCTAAAATTATAATGAACAATGATAATGAAGTTGAAGAGGTTAGAAAAACTGAAAGAAGAATATCCAACAGGATGATAGAAGAATTTATGATTCTTACAAATGAAACTATCGCAGAAAATATGTACTGGTCTAAAGTTCCTTTTATATACAGAACCCACGAAGAACCTGATGAAGAAAAAGTAGAAGAATTCAACAAATTTATATATAACTTTGGATATACTCTAAAAGGTGTAAAAAACATACATCCTAAAGAATTACAGAGGCTAGTTGAAAAAGTGAAAGGAAAAAAAGAAGAAACTGTAATAAACACACTAATGTTGAGATCATTAAAAAAAGCTGTATACTCAAATCATCCAGACGGTCATTTTGGATTGGCTTCTGATTACTATTCGCACTTTACTTCACCTATAAGAAGATATCCTGACCTTCAAATACACAGCATAATAAAAGACTTTATAAACAATAAACTTGATTATAAAAATTTAGACAGTCAAAATAGCAAGCTAGAAGAAATATCTCAGTATGCTTCCCAAACAGAAAGAAATTCAGAAAAAGCTGAAAGAGAAGATTGGGATTATAATGTAGCTAGATACATGTCCAGCAAAGTTGGAGAAATATTTGAAGGAATAATTTCAAGTGTAACAAGCTTTGGAGCTTTTGTAGAGCTTGATAATACAATAGAAGGACTTGTACACATATCAAATATGACCGATGACTACTATAATTTTGACGAAAAACATTTAACTCTCATAGGAGAAAGAACTAACAAACAGATAAAAATAGGAGAGGTAGTAAAAGTAAAACTTGTAAATGTAAATTTGACGAAAAGAGATATAGACTTTGTGTTTGTAGACTAATTTGACATAGAACAAATATTCTGTTATACTTATGAATCTGAAAAGGTGATAT
>CAYMUD010000016.1:0-20331 GCA_964393495.1 uncultured Clostridia bacterium
ATCCTACTCTTATAAGGTTCTTAACTCCATAAAAATGTATCAATTCGTATGAGTAAATACCTATTGATGGAACTCCCATTCCTGTACCCATTACTGATACTTTTTTTCCTTTATATGTTCCAGTAAATCCGAACATATTTCTTATTCCGTTAAATTGTGTAACATCTTCAAGAAAATTTTCAGCAATGAATTTTGCTCTTAAAGGATCTCCAGGTAGCAAAATCGTTTCTGCAATATCTCCTTTTTTTGCGCTATTATGTGGTGTAGTCATATTGAATCACTCCTTATTTTTTATTTAATCAAGGTTAATTCTTCTAGTAGATTCTCTTTTTATTAACCTTGTTTTTAAAGTTATATTGTTTTTTTCTTCATTATTATTATCTAATGTTTTTATCAACAATTGGATAGATTCATATCCCATTTTATAACTAGGTTGTCTTACTGAAGTAAGAGAAGGTGATATAAGTGATGATATATATATATCATCAAATCCTACTACTCCTATTTCTTCAGGCACTTTATAATTGTTCTCTTTTAAGCTTTTAATTAGTCCTATTGCGATTAAATCATTACCACAGAAAAAACCAACATTTTCTAATGAGTAATCTAAAGTTCCTATGATTTTCTCGCCAAAATTTCTTTCATAAGTACCTACTATAATATTTTCATTATCTACCTTTATACCTGAATCTTTTAAAGCGTTTTTATAACCTCTTAGTCTTTCAGTAGAAGGCTTTGTATCAAGAGGACCGGAAACAAATACTATTCTTTTGTACCCTTTGCATATCAAGTGCTTTACCCCTTCATATGATCCTGTGTAGTTGTCTATTTCAAGGCTACCTTCTATTCCCTTATAATATGCGTTTCTATCTACGGATATTATAGGTATATTTATGTTGATTTTTCTTTCTCTATTTTTATCTCTTTTTGCAGCTCCTGCCAACATTATTCCATCAACTTGTTTTTCTATAAGGCTATTTATATAAGTAATCTCTTTTTCTAAGTCATCATCAGAGTTGCAGAATAATATGCTGTATCCAAGCTCATTCGCACTGTCTTCAGCACCTTTTGCAATATCTGTAAAAAACGGATTTCTTATATCCGGTATTATTAACCCTAGTGTTTTGGTTTTTTTTGTTACCATGCTGCGAGCTAGATAATTTGGAGTATAATTTTTCTCTTTTATAATCTTTTTTACTTTTTCAACTGTAGTATCGCTAACATCATCTATTTTGTTGTTTACTATTTTCGAAACCGTTGCCGTAGATACTTCAGCAAGCTTTGCTATATCTTTTATTGTAACCCCCAAAACGACACCACCCACCTTACTTAAACGTTTTAGTTAACATATTTTAATTATATCAGTACAGTTTAAATAGTCAAGAAAAGGTTTCCATTTTTTTCTTTTTCTTCAATTGTTATACCTATACCCGTTGAAATACTTTTAAATCTTAAAATTTGTTAAATAAATATATTTTATACAATAATTCAATTAAGTAAATTTTCAAATAAAAAAGGAGCTTCTCAGCCCCTTAGTTTAATTTTCAACTATCTGCTTTTTTAATCTGTCAAACATATTCTTCACAGCTGGAATTTGTATAACCACTATAGTAATTATCCCTTCTACTAATAAGTAGGTACCGTTATAAACCGCTGAATATACAAATACATTAGATCCCTCTGGTGCATATATACCCCAAAATACTACTCCGGAAATAAATACACAGATAAATCTTCCAAAAACTCCTACAATATAACCTATAGTTAATCCTTTTTTTCTATTTCTAAATAGTCCTGCTAATCCTAATGCACCAAAAGCAAAGGGATAATCCAGTAAAATCTGAATAGGTGTCATAGCATATGGTGCTATCAATAAATCAAGCAATCCAAAAGCCATTCCAGCCATAATACCCTGTCTTGGACCAAAGAAATATCCAACTAATACAACTACAAGCATACTCAGTGGAGTAATGGAACCTCCCTGGGGCATTCTAAAAAGAGTAATCTGGTTTAGTGCAAAAGCTATTGCTATAAGCACCGCTGATGTAGCTAATGCTTTTGTATTAAATCCACCTTTATCACTTTTTGCAATGATTATAAACAACAAAGTTATAACCACCACTACGCTTATCTGACCTGTAATCGATTCCAAAAAAACTTGTAAATCCATCAAAAAAACCTCCTTTCATTTAGGAGGATGCTGTAAAAATATCTATATATAATAGATAAGGCTTCCCTCCGCCGGTATTACCCGGTTCAGGTATAAGGGTTTAATTCTCAGCTTACAGCTCCCCTAGCAATATTTTATTTCAAATAAAATATAGCATATCTATAAGTACATGTCAAACTTATCTTTATGATTGATAGTGTCAATTTTTTCCGATTCTTAAGTAAATCAAGTATTTTTTCAAAAAAATAAAGACCTTTTTTTATATTTTTTATTTCTTGTAATCCTACTGTTTAAAGGCTTATAGTAGTTTAATTGAAAAAAACCAAAAAAAATATAAAGTTTTACTTGCATATATATGTTATATTTTGTATAATAAAACACATTAAAATAAAAAAAAGACTTTGAGGAGGATTTTAAAATGTTTAATACCAAGAAAATCATTTCAATTATATTAGTAGTAATTATGATGCTAACTTTCGTAGGTTGTAGTCAACCATCCAGTGATCAACCAAATCAGGACGCTGAAGAGCCAGCAGAAAATGAGGCTGAAGAAGAACCTGAAGAAGCTAAGGAAGAAACAAAGCTTGATAAAATTAAAGAAAAAGGCGTTATAGTTTTAGGAACTGCTGCCGATTATCCACCATATGAATTTCATAAAGAAATAGATGGTGAAGATCATATAGTAGGATTCGACATCGAAATAGCAAAGGCATTCGCCGAAGACTTAGGTGTAGAGTTAGAAATCAAAGATATGAAGTTTGAAGGATTAATCGCAGCATTAGTAGCTGACAATATCGACTTTATTGTAGCTGGTATGGTACCAAAGCCGGAAAGAGCAGAAGTAGTAGATTTTTCAATGCCTTACTACCAAGCAGAACAAAGCATTCTTATTAAAGCTGAAGACGTCGATACATATAAAGCTCCAGAAGATTTTGAAGGAGTTGTAGTAGGTGCACAAAAGGCTACAGTACAAGAAGAAATAGTTCTTAATCAAATTCCAGGATCAGAGTATAAAGGACTAAGTAAAATCACTAACTTAGTACTAGAACTTAAAAATGATAAAATTGAAGCTATTGTATTAGTAAAACCTGTAGCTGATGCTTATGCAAATCAAAACGAAGATTTAATTGTTCCAGAAATTAGTTTTGGTACAGAAGAAGGTGTAGCAGCAGCAGTTAACAAAGGAAATTCTGAACTATTAGCAGAGTTAAACAAAACTCTTGAAAATCTAATAGAAACAGGTACCCTTGATACATTTATTAGTGAAGCAATTCTTCTAGCCGACGAATAAAATTTAAAAAACTATATATTCAAAAGGGATGATTTTTCATCCCTTTTAAATAGTAATCATTATAATAAGTGGAGGAATCATGGATATTTTAATTACAAGCATAACAAATTCAATAGAATTATTCATTAAATACCACCGTTATTATTTGAGAGGTACAGGCATTACTTTGCTTGTTTCTTTTTTCGGTGTTTTTCTTGGGGTATTCTTTGGACTATTATTAGCATTAATGAACCTATCTAAAAATAAAATACTAAAGGGTATATCTAGAAGCTACATAAATTTTATAAGAGGTACTCCCTTACTTGTTCAGGTTTTTATCGTTTACTTAGGTCTACCATTAGTAGGTTTTGGCTTTATGCCGGATTTATGGTTAGTCATTATAGCTGTATCCTTTAATAGTTCTGCTTATGTCGCAGAAATAGTACGTGGGGGTATTCAATCCATAGAAAAAGGTCAAACAGAAGCAGCAAGATCTTTGGGTATGACACAAAGAATGGCTATGAGGTATATAATTATTCCTCAAGCACTTAAAAATATACTTCCTGCCTTAGGTAATGAATTCATAATATTAATAAAAGAATCAGCTATTATCTCTGTGGTAGGTATACACGATTTAATGTATCAAACCGATACTATTAGAGGAATAAGTTACAGACCATTTTCACCATTGGTATTTGCAGCAATAATTTACTTTATTATTACTTTCTCATTATCAAGATTATTAAATGTATTTGAAAGGAGGTTGAGAGCTGGTGATCAAAGTATCTAATTTAAATAAAAGTTTTGACAAACTTCACGTTCTAAAAGGTATCGATGAAGAAATAAGTCAAGGAGAAGTTGTAGTAGTAATCGGACCAAGTGGCTCCGGTAAAAGCACCTTCCTTAGATGTTTAAATCTTTTAGAACATCCCACGGGAGGAGAAATAGTATTTGAAGGAATATCAATAACCGATGAAAAAAACGATATAAACAATCAAAGAGCAAAAATGGGTATGGTTTTTCAACAATTCAATCTTTTTCCCCATATGACGGTACTTGGTAATATTACTATTTCACCAATGAAAGTCAAGGGTCTTACAAAAGTAGAAGCAGAAAAAATTGCTTTCAAACTTCTTAAAATAGTAGGATTGTACGACAAAGCAGATTCTTATCCTTCTCAACTCTCTGGAGGACAGAAACAGAGAATAGCTATAGCTAGAGCATTAGCTATGGAGCCTGAGGTAATGCTATTTGACGAACCTACTTCATCTCTAGATCCGGAAATGGTAGGCGAAGTACTGGACGTAATGAAGAAATTAGCTTCAGAAGGAATGACTATGGTAGTAGTAACTCACGAAATGGGTTTTGCAAAAGAAGTTGGAGATAGAGTACTGTTTATGGATGACGGCGTGATAGTTGAACAAGGCACACCAAAAGAACTTTTCGAAAATCCTAAGCATCCTAGAACTCAAGATTTCTTATCCAAAATATTATAGATATCATTATTTAGAGTTCCAATAATGGAGCTCTTTTTTTACGATTATTAGCTAATATTAGCAATTTTATTATATTAACTGTATAATATTTTAATTTTCAACAAATGACATGTCAACATATTAATATATTCACTTATTACAAATATCTGTGTATCACAGTAAAACGAAAACCTTTTCAAGTTTCTATTTTAAACACAAAAGAAAAATATTAATATTTTATTAATATTTTTCTTGCATATTTATTCTATTTGCTATAGAATAAACAATAATATTTTTAAATAGGGAGGATTTATAAGATGAAAAAAAGAATATTAGCGTTATTATTAGTATTAATCTTAGTTTTCACAGTAGCTTTAACAGGATGTGGAAACGGGGAAGATGTTCCAGAAGGAGAAGATGTTAGTGAAGGACCTATTAAATTAGGATATATAGGACCATTAACAGGAGATTACAGTATGTACGGCGAAACCACTAAAGAAGGTGCTGAGCTTGCTGCTGAAGAGATTAATGCAGCTGGTGGAGTATTAGGTAGAGATATTGAAATTATTTCTTACGACAGCAAAGGTGATAAAACAGAAGCTGTAAATGCTTACAATCGTTTGAGAGATAAGGATGAAATGTCTGCACTTGTAGGAGCAACATTCAGTGGTACCACTTTAAGTATTAAAGCAATTGCTAAGGATGATGGAATGCCAATGTTATCACCTACAGCAACTCACTTAGATGTTACTCTTGATGCTCCAAACATTTTCAGAGCATGTTTTACAGATCCATATCAAGGAGCAACAGCAGCAGTTTTCGCAGCAGAAAATTTAGAAGCTAAAAAAGCAGCAGTTTTATATAATATTGAAGACCCTTATTCTGAAGGATTAGCAGAAGCTTTTAATGAAAAATTCGATGAATACGGCGAAGTAACAAATTATGAAGGCTATACTAAAAATGATGCAGATTTCAAAACTGTATTGACAAAAATAGCTGAAAATGAACCAGATGTTCTTTACCTTCCAGATTACATTGCTAAGGTTGGAGTTATATTATCCCAAGTTGAAGAACAGGGACTTGATGTAGTTGCAATGGGAGCAGACGGCTGGGATGGTATCGAAGGTGATTATGCTGACGTAGCAGAAGGCCACTACTTTACAAATCACTTTGCTAAGACAGATGAATCAGCAATAGTACAAGACTTCTTAGCAAACTACAACGAAAAATGGGAAAGTGACCCAACAGCATTATCAGCATTAGGTTATGATGCCGTATATATGATGGCTCAAGCTATGGAAAATGCAGGTTCTACAGAAGCACAAGCAGTAGTTGATGCTTTAGCAGCAATCGAAATAGATGGTGTTACCGGAAATATAGTGTTTGATGAAAACGGAGACCCTCTAAAGAGTATATCTATTATTCAAATAATGGACGGAAAACACGTCCTAGCTGACAAGATTTCTATCCAATAAGTAAAATAAATAAGAAAACATTGGTAAGGAGAGATTTGTTAGTCTCTCCTTACCCTTTTATTGAAAGGAGGCAATTAAATTGACTTTATTAATACAGCAGTTTATTAACGGATTATCAGTTGGAAGTATTTACGCTCTTATTGCCTTAGGTTATACTTTAGTATATGGAATAATTAAACTGATAAATTTCGCCCATGGAGAAATAATGATGATGGGTGCTTATTTTGCTTTTATTACTGTCATAACTATGGGGCTTCCATTTTTAGCAACATTGATTTTTTCTATGGTTCTAGCAGCACTTTTAGGTATCACTATAGAAACAGTTGCATACAAACCATTAAGAAAAGCTCCACGTATATCTGCTCTTATAACAGCTATCGGAATGAGTCTATTCCTGCAAAATCTAGCTCAAGTAATATTCGGTGCAGAACCTAAGGTTATGCCGGATTTAATACCAAAAAGACCTATAAATATAGCTGGTATACAGATTGGAACAGTAACAATCGTAACTATTGTATTATCACTTTTCTTTATGTTCGTATTAGATATGTTTATTAAAAATACAAAACCTGGAAAAGCTATGAGAGCAGTATCGGAAGACAAGGAAGCTTCCGTAATTATGGGAATAAATGTTAATCGAACAATAAGTATTACCTTTGCTATAGGTTCTGCCTTAGGAGCACTTGGTGGTGTACTATATAGTGTTGCTTACACTCAAGTTTACCCTACTATGGGTATAATGCCTGGACTAAAAGCCTTTGTTGCGGCAGTTTTAGGCGGAATTGGTCTTATACCAGGAGCAATGCTTGGAGGATTCATAATCGGTATGGTAGAAACAGTATCTAAAGCTTATATTTCCAGTCAATGGTCCGATGCCATAGTTTTTGGAATATTAATCTTAGTACTAATTGTAAAGCCAACGGGTATACTTGGTAAAAACGAAAGGGAGAAGGTGTAGACATGAAGAAAGAAACATTAAAAAGTTATTTAATCAACCTTCTCGCTATAGTAATTTTGTTTATTATTATGAAAATGCTTATAAGTAATGGCATACTAAACAGATATTATGTTGGTATAATAGTGTTTATAGGTGTTAACATAATACTCGCTTCAAGCTTAAATATAGCTACAGGATTCCTTGGTCAATTGGCTCTTGGTCATGCTGGTTTTATGGCTACTGGAGCATACACCTCCGCAATCACTTCAATGGCTATAATTGAGAGTATTGAAAATGGTGTTATTATAGGTATGCCTAATATTCTAATACTCATTATATCTTTAATAGCAGCGGGAGTAGTTTCTTTATTAGTAAGTTTAATTATAGGTATTCCTTCTCTTAGATTAAGAGGGGACTACTTAGGAATCATTACCCTTGGATTTGGTGAAGTTATAAGAGTTTTTATTAATAATATAAAAGTAACCGGAGGAGCTCAAGGACTTACAGGTATACCAGGTTTAACCAATTTTGATAATACTTTCTGGATTACCGTATTTGTAATTTTTGTGCTTTATACATTTACCAACTCTAAACACGGAAGAGCTATAATCTCTATTAGAGAAGATGAAATAGCTGCGGAAGCAGTAGGAATTCCTACTACTTTCTATAAGGTTCTTGGGTTTTCAACAGCAGCCTTCTTCGGTGGAGTAGGTGGTGGTCTATACGCTCATTACTTAGCTTTTTTAGATCCAAATATCTTTGGATTTATGAGATCTGTTGAAATATTAGTTATAGTAGTATTAGGTGGTATGGGTAGTTTAACAGGTTCAATTATAGCCGCAATAGTCCTTACTATACTTCCAGAAGCACTAAGGGATTTTGCTCAATACAGATTACTTATATACTCTTTTTTACTTGTTGCAATGATGATTTTTAGACCACAGGGACTATTTGGAACAACGGAATTTTCAATGAAGATGTTTTTCCACAAGATAAGATACAATCAGATATTCTCTCCAAGAAAAGAAGTAAAGGACGGTGATTGATATGGCATTACTTGAAACTAAAGATTTAACTATGCAGTTTGGTGGTCTTAAAGCCGTTGATGATTTTGAAATATCAGTAAATAAAGATGAATTAGTTGGTTTAATTGGACCAAACGGTGCAGGAAAAACTACTATTTTTAATATGCTTACTGGAGTTTATACCCCTACTAAAGGAAGTATTCATATAGGTGGTAAAAATGCCGTAGGAAAAACTCCTTATCAAATTGTAAAACTAGGAGGAGCTAGAACCTTTCAAAATATAAGATTATTTAAAGATTTACCTGTTATAGATAACATAAAAATAGCTTATCACCATGAGGTTGATTATAACATTTTAAACGGTGTTTTTAGAACAAAAAAATTCTGGCAAGGAGAAAAAAAAGCATACGAAAATTCTATAGATTTTCTTAAAATATTCGAAATGGAAGACTATGCAGACACCTTAGCTAAAAATTTACCTTATGGTAAGCAGCGAAAACTTGAAATCGCAAGAGCTCTAGCAACCAAACCCAAGATACTAATGCTTGACGAACCTGCTGCAGGAATGAATCCACAGGAAACAAAAGAATTAATGGAAACTATACACTTCATTAAGGATAAATTCGACATAGCAATTTTATTAATAGAACATGATATGAATCTGGTAATGGGCGTTTGTGAAAGAATAGTAGTAATTGATTACGGTAAAATAATAGCAAAAGGAACTCCTGATGAAATCAAGAATAACCCTGATGTAATCAAAGTTTATTTAGGAGAGTAGGTGATGATATGTTAAAAGTAAAAGATTTAGATGTATTTTACGACAAAATTCATGCAATAAAACAGCTAAGCTTCCACGTTAATGAAGGTGAAATAGTAACGCTCATAGGTGCAAACGGTGCTGGTAAAACAACAACTTTAAAAACAATATCACGAATTCTCGACCCTACTCATGGTATAATAAAATACAGAGATGAGGATATGCTGAAAATTCATCCTCATCAAATTATAGATTTAGGTATAGCCCACGTACCAGAAGGTAGAAGAATTTTTTCTAAAATGACCGTTTCAGAAAATCTTCAAATGGGAGCTTTTATAAGAAAAGACAAAAGAGAAATACAAGATGATCTAAGTATGGTTTTTAAAAGATTTCCAAGACTTAAAGAAAGATATAAGCAAATAGCTGGTACTTTATCTGGTGGAGAACAGCAAATGCTTGCTATTGGAAGAGCCCTTATGAGCAGACCAAAAATGATACTAATGGACGAACCATCAATGGGATTAGCACCAATACTAGTTGAACAGATATTTGACATTATAAATACCATAAACAATGCAGGCACTACCATACTATTGGTAGAGCAGAATGCAAAACAAGCTCTAGAAGTCGCCGACAGAGGATACGTATTGGAAACAGGAAAAATAATAGCTGAAGGAACGGGAAAAGAACTTCTTCAGGATGAGAAAGTTAAAGAAGCATATCTAGGTGGATAACACCTGATATGCTTTTTCTTTTATTAAAATATCAGATAATTTATGATATGATATAGATGTAAAATGTTTATAAGACTAATTACTTAATTGGAGGAATTATAATGCTTACTAGACCTTGTTGGATTAATATCGATTTAGACCAATATATAAAAAATATTAATATAGTAAAAAATGGAATCTCAGAAGGTACAATCTTAATGGATGTCCTTAAAGATAATGCCTACGGCTGCGGTGCAGTTCCTTTAGCTAAAATTGCTTGGGATGAAGGAATAACAAATTTTGCAGTATCCAATGTCCCTGAAGCTTTAGAACTTAGAGAAGCTCTTCCAGAAGCCGATATTCTTGTACTAGGCTACACCACACTAGATATGCTTAAAATAGGAGTTCAGAAAAATATTGGATTTTCAATTTGGAATTTACAAATGGCAAAACAACTGGAAAAACTAGGAAAAGAATATGAGAAAAGAGTGAAGATTCACTTTATTTTAGATACAGGACTAAGTCGTCTGGGATTTCTACCTACAGAAAAATCTCTAGATGATATGAAAGTAATTTCTCAAATGAAACACATCAAAATCCAGGGCATATTCAGCCATTTTGCACGAACAGAAACAGAAGATGATGAATTTTCAATGGGACAAATAGAAGAATTTTCTGAATTTGTAGAATCTATGAAGAAAAAAAATATAGCAACAGGAATAGTACATATTTCTGATAGTGCTGCTATTGTAAAATTTAGAAATGCAGATTTGGATTTAGTTAGGTGCGGTGCCCTTTTAATAGGGTCTATGACCGGGAAACATATAGTTAAAGATGATAATAATTTTAATACAAAAAGTATTTTGAGTCTACACAGTAGGATAGCAAGAGTAGCAGAATTTCCAGCAGGACGAAGCGTATCCTACGATATCACCTATGTATCGGATCATCCTATAAAGGTAGCTACCATTCCTGTAGGCTACGGCGATGGTATCCCTAGCCAACTTAGTGGAAATATGGAAGTACTAATATCAGGTAAAAGATGCAAGCAAATAGGTGCGGTAAATATGGACATGCTAATGGTTGATTCAAGTGGTGTTTCCTGCAAGGAGGGTGATGAAGTCGTTCTTCTAGGAACTCAGGGAGATAATGAAATTACCTTAGATGATTGGTCTGCTTGGGGTGGAAAAAGTTCAACCTTTTTCCTATCAATGTTGAGAAATAGGATTCCTCATTTTTATTTGAAGGATGGTAAGGTGATTGATTGATAATGTGGGTAGAAATTACCTATATTCTAAAAACATGTGTAATAAATAGTGTGATTTACCCATGTTTTGTTGTAATGGTAAGGAATTACCTATATTACTGAAAATTCTCTAGATGCCAAAACTAAATATATATTCCATAAGATAATAAAAGCAATAAGTATTATAATCATTTTTTTAGCATTTAATACTCCATAGAGTCTAGTTTTTAAACTTTTTGAATATTATAGTACTGAACTAATCTTCAATTAGTCTTAAAAGATTTAGTATGCTATTAATTACCATTTCAAATTTTGTCCCTCTAACATAAGAATTTCTCCTTTCATATACTTCCCATCTTTTTCTAAAATATTTATCTTCCCTTATATTTTCAAGAAATTTATGTATATCATTATAATCTAAATCTGTATTACGATAATTAAATGTTTTCTTACAAGCTTCTTTTAAAATATCGAAATTTATTTCATTCCTTTTTAAATTATATATTATGTGTAAATCATAATAATCTTTACTCCTGCTATTTAGAAATCCTTTGCTGTAGATTATTTGAAGTTTTTCAGATATTATTGTTTCAATAGGGTAAGCTTTAATTTCTATATTTTTAAGACCAAAAGAACTATTGTATAAATAAGTCTTTGGATATGGTATGACTACATCTCCTGTTGCTATATCAAGTGGTATAACCTGTCTTATATTTTCAAGTTTACAAATAATAATTACTCTGAACCCACCATATTGATCTTGTTCTTTTATTTCTTTTATTTTTTGAATATTATAAATAATATTTCCATCAAAGTTATTTATTAATGCCTCTTCTATTAGTATTTTTATTTGCTTTTCAGACATTTCCATTTTCGTTATAAGGAAATCTATGTCCACTGTACTTCTAGTTTCTAGCCCTAATAAATTTGAAAGAATAAAACCTCCTTTAAATATTAGGTTTCCATTATATTTACTTAAAGCTAATCTATTTAAAATAGTTTCTAAAAAATATTGAGTCATTATTGAGTTGAAAGTTAGCCCGGTTTCCTTACTGATTTTATGGCAGAGACTAGTTAGTTTATCTTTATTCATAAATAACCTCCATGATTTCCCTAACTTTATCAGTAATATCCATTTTATCAGCAATTTTGTAAAGGTTATGAATATCTTTATTCTTATAGTTTTTATATTCTCTTAAAAGTTTAGTATATGATTCTGGATCCATATTTTCCTTGTTAAGTATGAAATCACATATTATACGTTCATAAGAGTAAACCCTTACTGGATTTCCGAACATTGTCTTAGCATTTTCAACTCCCAATTCAAATATATCTTTCTTTACATAGTGTACCTGTATATCTGTTGGTTGATTATTGAATTTATAGCTTGCACTAACTGTAACATCTTTTACTTGAATTATTTTATCTGTTATTCCCAAGAGATACATAGCAGTTTCATAAGAATATATAGTATTTTTATATTTATATTGAAAAAAATATAGTTCATCATAATCACCATTTTCTGTCACATATATACCTGTATCTACTCGTTCCAATTTTCCACTCTTAACAAGTCTAGTTAAATATACTGTCGGAATTCCATTTTCCCTACAGTAAGCGGAAGTAATTATTCCTCCAGAATTTTTCAAATAATTCTCTATTTTATTTATATATTTCAATTTTAACACCTCTTTGTTGTATTAACACGGTTATTATATCATTTCATACGTGTTAATACAACATTTAGTACATCTGTATTTTAATTCTATCCCTTTGCATTATATCCTTAAGAACAATTGAATTATACCAACTTTATCTTCACTATATCTACCATTATATACTATGATACAATTTGTATCTTTATCTCTATCCTTACAGTAATACAACTTTTGCCTCTGATGATATTGGGAGTAGTTATATATTAAATCCATATCGTTTCTAATTCTATATATAAGTGGTTCAGGACTAAATCTAAATTTTATAGAATCAACTACCTCTTTTAAATAATCAAAAGAATATAGAACTATTGAAAATTCTCTAGATGCCAAAACTAAATATATATTCCATAAGATAATAAAAGCAAAGTATTATAATTATTTTTTTAAACATTTTACAACTCCTTTATTTACAAAGTCATTTAAAGAAGTTCTTGCCTGGCTTATTTTGGACTTAATTATATCCCTATCACATTGAAGTATGTGTTTTATTTCACTATAATTAAGATCTAGGACATCTTTTAAATAAATAACTATCTTATCTTCATTTTTTAGCTTATATATGGAGTTCTTTAGCTGAAATATTTTCAAAAGCTTTTAATATAGCTTCCTGTGATATGTCTTCAGCTTCTATCTTGTTTTCAAAAAATATTAAAACATTAGTTATGTATGAATGACGAAATAGGTGTATTAACGTCAATTAGCTTTAACAATATAATCAAAATACACCAGAATTAGTTCTGAGATAATGGTATATCAAATAAATAATTATTGTTTTTATCAAATATTTCAATTTTAAAATCTTCTTTCATTAGTTTATGTATCCATATTTTTTTCCATTCAGTATCAATAACTTCTGCTAATTCATCTGTATCGTTATAAATTATTTTTATTTTATTAATAGATATATTATTAATATATCCATATATAATAGTTTCATTATTATCCAGATGCGCAAAATTTATAGTTATTTCAGAATTCATTTTTTCTGCACTATCATGTTTCGTAGACCAAACCCCATTATTTTTTTGAAAAATACTTATACCAAGACCATATTCATCTTTGGGAAATAGATATTTATGGAAAATGATTATCTGGTTTTCATTTTCTTTTCTTATATCCAATATATTATTAATACTTATTTTACTTTTTGATAAATTATAATCGAGTGTATTAGTGTAGTAAAATAGAAATGAAAAGCATAAAATTATTAGTAAGAATAATAGGATAATATTTATTTTATTATTCATTATTTCTTCCTTTCAATTAAATAAAGTTAAGGATAACGAAACAAAAGCTTTAAGAAATTCATACGTGATGGTCATTCCTATTGACAAATATTTTTGTAATATCGAGCCTTTTTTGTTAATAGTGCTCAATTTCTACAACTACCGATTCTATGTCTTTGTTGTAGTAGCATTCTATATTTCCTTTCTTTGAATCGATTAGTTTTTTTAGTTTGTTTAATCCTATTCCAGAGTTATTTGTATCAGATTTTGTTGAGTATCCATTATAGAAAAATTTATTTATTTCCGATACTGAAATGTATTTGTAGGAGTTAGTAATTCTAAATATGTTTTTCTTTTCCCTTTTATCTAGTAGAATTTCTATACTTTTTTTATCTTTGTGTCCCTGGGTTGCTTCTATAGCATTATCTATTAATATCCCATACATTTCAACAAGTTCGTAAATTGAATATTTTGACTTCAAAAAGTAATTATTTGTTTTAATTTTAAGGTTTATATTTTTATCTTTAGCTAAAGTATACTTGCTGTACAATAATGCCATTATAACTTTGTTATGAAGTTTTAATAATTCTTTCCATATATCATCTTTTTCTATTTCATTAATATATTCCTTCAATTCTTCTGGTAATTTTTCATTCATAGTCTTTATTGTATACATATGTGTATTAAAGTCATGTTGCTTTTTCCTTAGCTCTTCCATAGTACTGTCTATAATAGGTATATACGTTTCATATATTTTTAACTTTTCTTTATATGATTTATTGATAATACTTTCTCTAAAAAATACAACATTTATAAATATTGTAACTAAAATAATAAAAATTATTCCTATAATTGATTCTGTAATATTTTTAGCATCTTCAAACCAAGATATAGTTAAGATGTAGTATAGTATGAATACGTTTGTAGTTACTATTCGAAAAAGAACATTTCCTTCTTGTATTAAGTTGTATATTTTTGTAAATAAAAAAAATCTCCATATTATTATAGTTATTAGCATTGCCATAGATTGAGATATTAATCCATAATAAAAAGTATATCTGAATCCTTCAATAGTTCTACTAACTATTGTTATACTTATTAATTGCACTATAAATATAAGTAAGGATACAAAGAAAAAAACCGTTATTTTTGATGGAAAATTTATTTTTTCTTTTTTTCTAATTAGTATCATAAACCAAATAAAGGCAAATACTGTACTTCCTATATGGGATATTATATTATTTGTTAATAGATAGCTAGAAGCCGCAATTGTCAAAGCTCCTCCAATTATATATACTATTTTTCTGTAAATATTAATAGATAAATTTTCGCAAATAGTTTTCAACAGCAGTATTGTGATTAGTAAATCAAATACAGATAATATAAATATCTCATGAAATGTCATCTAGTATCTCCTTTGCGATTTCTTTATAACTTGAACCTATTGTCAATTTCTTTTTTGTTCCTTTTAAAAATACATACCTTTCCTTCAAGTCTATTTTTTTTATATATAGTTTGTTTACTAATATTGATTGGTGTATTTGCAAAAAATTTCCCGGGAAATTTTTTTTAAATTCTTTTAATGGAATATGTTTGTATTGTATTTTCTCATTTTTAGTCACTATAGTTATTTTTCTAAATATGTATTCAATATATAATATGTCTTCATAATATATTCTCTGTTTTATTGAGTTGAAATCTAGCGACAAATATTTTTTTTCTTCTTTCTCGGACTTAGATTCTACATAGTCTATTAATATTTCCTTCATTATTTTTTGTAGATCTTTATCTGTAAAAGGTTTAATAATATAATCATAACTATGTATATCATGAAATGCTTCCATTTCTTTTGTTGGTATAGCAGTTATAAATATTATATGTGTAAACTGATATTTTTTTATGTTTCTAATTTTTTTAGCTAATTCTATCCCATTCCCGTCAGTTAATTGAATATCTAAAAAGAATACTTCTATTTCATTATTTTTTGCAATATCAATAGCTTTTTCTGTTAATCCTGTGCTTAATATCTGCAGGTCGGGCTTTGTTTTTTCTGCTATTTCTATTATTTTTTTAAGATGTATCTCATTATCTTCTACTATCAATATTTTTTTCATAAAAATATTTCTCCTTTGAATTTATGAATCTCTTAATTTAGTATAGCTTTAAGATTAAATTTACAATGCATCTTATTGTATCATATTATAGCACATTATCAATGTTGATAATTTTATTTTTAAAATTGAAAAAGCTTGCCTAGTTTTTTCCTAAGTAAGCTTTTTATCATTTGCATTATTTTATTCTTCGTTTTTTATAATTTCCCCAAATTTATCATAAGCTTTTGGATTTATATAGAAATTTTTATTATTTATTTCACTTCTTTCTACTACAGCTAAACAGAAAATATTTTAATTTTTATTTACAATCTCTGATTTAATCATATCATCTATAAAAGTAATTTTATAAATGCTTGGTTCGAATATTTGCCCCAGGAAAATATTATACTTATTCTTTAATAGTTTCACTTTCTAGCACCGATATCATATAGTTTCCCTTATAAAGCTTGAAGAACCAACTCTTAAAATAGCATAAATTAAATATCTATGAGCTATTTACATACTATACTCTTTTCTACAACAGCTATAACCAACGTTAAAGTAAGTAAATAGCTTATTAGAATCAAGCTTTTTTCTGTTATATATAAGATCCCAATGATAAACATAACAAATGTCCCAGAAATTTTGAAGATATACTTTTTCTTTAATGACTTCAATCGATTTTTATTCTTTGTTGGAAATTTATTTTTACTTTTTTTAATTTTATTCTTAAGCTTTGTAGCTAGATATCCATTGTATATAGATAATATGAATATTAATGCTGCCATGATAATTCTAAAATAAGCTTCCATAAATAACTTTCCTTTCATCTTTCATTTTTATTCTAATTCTATTACTGACTGCTTTCTTACCTCTTTGAAAAGCTATTTTAAAGCTGAAATGTTAAAGCCATGCTCTATAGACTTTTGTCGTAAATATTAAGGTTTTATGAACATGGCTTCTATTTTATAGTTTCATTTTAAATAACTTTATTATTAATTTGATATTTCTCTTTCTATATTTCTTATTTCATAAATTGATATAAACCACTTTTCTCCAATAATAACAACAAAAATCAAGTCTAAAGTAAGCAAATGATCTAAATAGATTGAATTTATTTCAGTTAAATGTAAAAACCCAATGACGGACATAGATAATGTCGTAAATATGGTTGGTATAAATTTTTTCTTTAACTCTTTTAATAGTTTTTTATTGTTTGAAAAAAAATTGTCTTTATTTTTTTGTATTAAAACCCAAGTTTTCAAGATTAAGTAGGTATAATATATACAGACTATACTTATTAATATAGTCATAAAAATTCTAAAATTAGTCTCCATCTTTATATCAAAAATGCATGTTATCAGTTGAATCGTATACGTCTATATAGGTTAAAAGACAATCATTACAACAAGCACCAACTCTCTCGAGAGCAACCACTCCATCGCCTGCAGCTTCAGTTGCTTCAACAATAGATTTAATTGCAGCAACACTTAAAATGCCACTGGAAGAAGCGGCCATACCAGATATAAATCCTGCAGCCGCAGATTTTACTAGTGCTAAAGAGCATGTAGCTACAGCTTCCCATTCTTTATCATTTAAATTATTAACAGCACTATACCACTCATCCAATTCTTCATCATTTGAATCATTTTCATTAACCATAAAATAATATTGAGAGAATGCTCCTGAAGGACGCTCTAAGTTCCATTCATTTTCTTCACCTGTCCAAATATCATATTCAAAGTTTGAAAATGTATCTTGATGTATCGTTGACCTTGTAGAAGTTAAATCTGATAATATTTTATTTGTGTCTGTAGACATTAATGTGCCTGAGGATATTTTATTTGTTGAAATATCCTTGGCAAATACTTGGATCGTATTATTAATAGTATTATATACTGTTGTATATTCTGTTTTCTCATCTGAAGCAGTAGCAATTCTTACACCATTAAACTCTATTACTTTTAAATTTTTTACATCAGATTGTTCTATATCTGTTACTGCAAAAATTATTGTATTATTTGAAATAATTATACTTAATACTAAAATTATTATAAACATTTTTCTAGTTAAATTTTTCATAGATTATATTCCTTTCAGGTTTTATTTCTTCTAAGTATTGAATTTAAATTCTAATTTTTTGAAAATTCTATTTTTGAATCCTTTATTATTTCTTCAGAAGCATCACCACTCAAAATTCTATTTTTTTACAAGCTTGCAATTTCATTATACAGATTAAAAGTAATTTATCAATGCCATTTGATTATTTGCTATGAATTTTTGACTATTCAGTCAAAATTATCAAATAATCAAAAATTCATACGGAATAGTCAATTTCTATTGACTTATTTTTCCCTTATGTTATATTTTGAGTGGTGATTGTAATGATACAAAGTATTAGTTTATATTTGGTAAATATATTGAGTAGTAGTAATTCTTTTAGTGAGCTTGATAAAGAGAAAATGGCATATTCTTTATCTGCCCTTTTAAGTGATTTTAGCAAATTAGTTATTTTATTTATTTTTTTCACAGTAATGAATAATGGCAAAATTTTTTTAATTATGTTTGTTTTTTCTACTATTTTGAGAATTAACGTCGGTGGTTTTCATTTTAAAAGATATTGGACCTGCTTAGCTTTTTCCCTTATGTATTATAACAGCCTTTTATTTGTAAATAGATTAGCTATAGACGAAATATTTTTTATATTTCTTTTTATACTTTTTTCTATTATTCTAATTTGGATTGCACCTCTTGTTTCTAAGAAAAGGGAGTCTATCCGCAAGGCTAAGAAGAGTAGGTACAAGATTGTTACCTTTACTATTGTTTTATCGTATTTGATTTTATATATCTTTATAAATAATACTTTTACTAAAGTAGGTCTTTGGATAATAATACTGCAGTCTTTGCAGTTATTAATAATGAAGGGGGTGAGGGAATATGAGAGTTCTAAAAAGAAAACTCGGATTTAGTCTCTGTAGTTTACTGCTGGCATTAGCTCCTGTCCTTGCAGTGAATATGCAGTCTGCTTATTTCTGGGGAGAAGTTGACATCCCAGAATCTTTGATTAAATAGTATTGCAATTTTTCATAATTATGACTCTAAGTCGAGATAAGCTTATTCTTATTATATCTTTTCTTAGAGTCATTTCTCTTTCAATATCTAAATTCTATTATTTACTTACAAACATCCACCCATTTACCTTTGGTAACTTCTTCCAGGTAATCAACACCTATTTTTACAGCTGTATTTGGTCCACCACCTGCCGGATATACGTAGTCGTATTCTTTTAGGGATACATCTAGGTAAATATCCATATCATTTTTTAATCCGAAGGGACATACTCCACCTATAGGGTGGCCGGTAATGTCTTCTACGTCATTCATGCTGATGAATTTACCCTTTGAGGTGAATTCTTTTTTAAATTTTTTGTTATCTAGTCTTTTATCTCCTTTTGCCAGTACCAAGAGGTTTTCTTCTTTTGTTTGGATTGCCATAGTTTTAGCTATTCTTCCCGGCTCTACTCCTAGGGCTTCTGCTGCAAGCTCGACAGTCGCAGTACTGGTATCCATTTCTATTACCTCTAGAGGCAACTTTTCATTTTGAAATTGTTCTTTTACGCTTTCAATACTCATTTTTATCACTCCTCTTGTTTATTTTTCTAACAGCCCACTTGCTATATTGTACAATGTTTTTGTCTTGATGTTTCTGTAAGGTTTTCAGTTCCTCAATTAAACTTTTATTTTTCCTATTTCCTGCAGATATAATGCTTTGAGCTATAACTCTATTTGTTCTAGCATAGTTTGTGCCTATTAAGGCTCCAAGCTTTCTTATATGTGTTTTAAGACCTTTTTTCCAATTTCTCAGGTACAACCCAGGTAGTAGTACTTCCCTTTCCGGTATATCCATTTCAGGTAAGTTTTCATTTTTACCGGTGTTTTTTGGACATTCTATCTGACAAATATCACAGCCTATTAGCCTAGATCCTAGGGTACCTCTTATATTTTCTGGTATATAGTTCCCTTCCAGTGTATAGTTTCTTATGCACTTTTCCCTTATAAGTTTATAATCCTCTAGGGCTTTATTAGGACAAGATTCCACGCATATGGTGCAGTCTCCACAGTCGGATAATTTATAATTTATTTCATCCCATTCTAATGACTCATCAGTAGTAAAAGCATATAGGAACATCTGGCTTCCAAATTCATCATTGTGTATGATTGAGT
>CAYMUD010000017.1:0-17336 GCA_964393495.1 uncultured Clostridia bacterium
AGAAGGAAGAAAAATGCTTTATGATTTTGATTTAGATCAGTTGAAGTTAATATAAGATATTTCTTACAGAATGTAAATCATTACCAAATCAATAACGATAAGAAGGAGAAGCAAATGAAATATTTGTATCTATTATTACTAATAATATTAAGTGTATTTATGATTTTCAGGCCAACTTTTTTATGGAAAATAGAACATTTTCTTTCAGTTAAGAACCCAGAGCCTACGGATTTATACATTGCTTTAATGAGAATTGGAGGAACTTTTTTTCTAATATCATCTACTTTGATGATAGTTTTATTCTGGATTAAATAATAATATAAAAAAACAAAAGTAAAACGAATCATTAATTTATTTGTTTATGAGGCATAAAAGTAAATAGAGTTTCAATTAATTGAGGAGGGTAATTTTGATCGATCATGTTTTATTCAGTACTATTATTAATATCAGTGCTACACTTCTTATAAGTATAATTCTTATAAGAAGAAACTATTATGTCAGAGGGTTAAAAATATTTGTATTTTTATATATCATTGGACAAGTTTTAGGATATGGACTGGGAGTGGATATATTAAAATCAGTGATTCCTTCTCCTTCAAAACCAGAAAGTGGGGTTGCATACCAAGTAATAACTAGCACTATTTTACCACTACTTCTTGCTTTTATAGCAAAAGATATTTTAAATCAAAGGGAAGAATTAAAATATAGTTTTTTTATAAAAATGATGTTGTTAACCCTAATATTGATAGGACTATTACAGCTTATGGAGTTGCCTAAAGTTCTAGATTATATTTTATTACTCTTAGCTATATTATTAGGTTCTATAGGATTTTTAAAAAAATTCAAAATCAGTGATGATTAATTTTATCATTTACCATCATTAAAGAAAGGGGAACATATTTGGGCAAAGATAATTATATTTTCAAAGATTTAATACTTGATCTTTTATCTGGAAGGGAGATAGAATTTAATTTTAAAAAATCTGAATATTCAATTACAAACTATATAGATGAAAGTGGAGAAGCTTACTGGCAATTCGATAACAATACTGAAAGAAAAAATATAATAATTTGTAAGAAAAGTCAAAATGCGATTTTAATTAATTTTGTTGAAAATTTTAGCATTGAAGACATGGATTTAAAAGATATATTCAACAATAAAATATACACTAATTTATATGTTCTATAACTTTTTAAGAGTAGTAACATTAATATTATGCAACTAAATTTAGCTACAGATGAAGGAAATCTCTTTTGCTACTCAGCTCCACTAGATTCTGGAATTGATAATGAGGAAGCAGCAGAAGAATTTACAATTATGAATATTAATCACGTTGAGGTAAAAGAATTATTTAACATTGATTGATTTTTGATTATACTAAAATGATATTTCAATAGAGTCAATAGTAAACCTATTGGTCACTTGTGGTAAGGTTAACCTAACATAGTGTACTTCAAAATATTTATTAATTAATAATACATAAAAACAATATTTACAAATATACTTAAATCATATACAATGTAAGTATATTTGGAAAAGGTGATAGGTATGGATTATATTGATAAATTAGAAGAAATAATAAAAGATAATAATGGTACTATTTTAACATCCCAAATCAAGCAATATGGAATACCAAGAGTTTATTTAACGAAATTAGTTTCACAAGGAAAGTTAGAAAGAGTACAAAGAGGAGTATATGTTGATTTAGATTCAATTGAAGACGAAATGTATTATATGCAAAAAAAATATTCTGAGTTGATTTATTCTCATGAGACAGCATTATATTTACATGATTTAACTGATAGAACTCCATTTGAGTATTCAGCAACGGTAAGAAGTGGATATAAAGTTGTAGAAAATATTTCTAATAGATTTAAAATCTATTATATAAAAACAGAATTACATAACCTTGGAGTTGAAAAAAAATCTACAATTTTTGGAAATGTAATTGAAACTTACGATACTGAGAGAACAATATGTGACATTGTAAGAAGTAGAAATAGAATAGATGTACAAATATTTAATGAGGCTTTAAAAAGATATGCTAAAAGGAGCTCTGCTGATTTTTCACTTCTTAATGAATATGCTAAGAAGCTAAATGTGAGTAATATTATAAAAAAATACATGTAGGTACTGATTTGAGAAAAAATGCTATGAGTTTAAAAGCAAAAATAAGAAACATAGCAAATGATAAAAATATTTCAGCACAAGTAGTTCTACAAAACTATATGTTTGAAAGATTTTTAGAAAGATTATCCTTATCAGAATATCGAGATAAATTCATAATTAAAGGTGGAATATTAATCGCTGCACATGTAGGAATAAGTAATCGTTCAACTATGGATCTAGATGCAACAATAAAAAATTATGAAGTTAATACTAAATCAATTGAGAAAGCTATAAAAGAAATAATTAAAATCCAAATAAATGATAATGTTGGATTTATATACCGTGGAACAAGTAGAATAAGAATAAGTGTAGAAGCTATTTATGATACAATAATAACTCCCTTACAAATTGATATAACAACAGGAGATGTAATTACACCAAAAGAAGTTATATTACCTTATAAAACGATTTTTGATGATAAAGATATTTCTTATAAAAGTGTAATTAAAAAATTAAAAAAATTATTAGAAATATAGGGTTGTAATATATTTTCCAGATATACTTAAAGTGAACTACAATAAGTATATTAGGAAAGGATATAAAGATTTTCATAAAAATAAAAAAATAACAATAGAGTCAATAGTAACACTATTGGTCACTTATGATAAGGTTCACCGTAATATTGTTTACTATAAAGTAATTATATAAAAATCTCAGGCCTATGTATACAATGATAGGTCTGAGATTTAGTTAATGTATAACCTTTTTTCAATTTGAAAAAAATAAATATAACTTCAGCACTTATATATTTTTTGTTATTTTAATAGCTTAATTAATACAATTTAACAATCATGTATGCTTTCCGCAAAGCTGCTCTAGCTAATATTAAAACAGCGACTCCTATAGCAATTTATTGTTCTTTTTTTAAAAGAATTTCTTTCGTTTTAGGTATTGAATTGGACTTAGAAGAAAACTTCTTGATTAATTAAACTGATATTGACTTAATCGATACAGCTAAAAGTGTATGTAATATTATTTCATATAGTCCACTTCATCGTAATATAGCTAATGTAGGAGCAATTGGTTCTTCTAAAAAATAGAAAAGAGTTTTTTTACGATGATTAAATCTTAATTGAAGTTTAACCAATGTCATTAACATTACTGTTGTTTTAATTCTTCTATTTCATTTTTTAAATGTTCTATTTCTTTTTTATGAGCTCCTGCCTGAACGATAGCCGATAATGAAAAGATAAAAGCTACAGGAGCTAAGTATGATAAAAATTCCATTGTTATTCACCTCCTTTTATAATTTGCAATTAGTCTATCTATGTTAACTTTAAATTTCTTAGTTTTCAATTTTTAATTTTGTTTTTTATAAACTGAGTAATAACCGTAAGAAGCTATATTAACTAACATCCATACACCACTAATAATGACGGGTAATGCTCCAGTATCAAGAACCGTGTTACCAATCATAGTGATTATTATAAAACCTAATGAAGTAGATTTTGATATTTGGAAAGCATAATAACCTGATTTGTATATTATTAGTTTTTCAGCTTCATCACAACTATCCAAGAATTCCTCATTAAATTTAAAGCTTGTTGGATCACCTTTTAATCTATTATCTAATTTCTGAATGAACTTTACAGCATATATTTCTAAAAAAGATATTGCCAGCATATTGATCAAGAATATAATTAATACGATAAAGAAATTATCAGATGATCTATTAATTGTAGTACCGAAAACTATAAAGTTTAATACCATAAAAATTGAGTTTAAAGTTAATGAAATATCCAGCTTTTTATTTGCAACCTTAGATTTAATATCGTATTCATCATCTGATAATTTATCCAACTTTTCAAATAGTTTTTTTCCTTTAAAAAATAAACATATAGAAGGTAAATACAATACAACTACTAAAAATATAAATATGTATATATTATTATTGATTAAAAAATCAATAATAAATGATAATTTAGCCAAAACTCCAGCTTCTTTAAACTTAAGTAATCCTAGAGGAAAAATACCACCAAATACTCCTCCAATAACTAAAAGAAAAATAATTCTAACTATACTTTTTTTATCCATCATTATTGTCCTCCTCATAGACAAATATATCTTCAACCGAAACATTAAATATTTTTGCAATTTTAAGTGCTAGTGTAACTGAGGGATTATATTTTCCTCTTTCTATTGAGCTAATAGTTTGCCTTGAAACATCTGCAAGCTTTCCAAGTTCTGCTTGATTAATACCAAGTTTAGCTCGTTGAACTTTTAAAGAATTCATTAAAGGCACGTTTGCCACTCTCCTTTTTTTATTTTGCAAATCTTTATGACAAGTAAACTTTAATACTTGACAACTTAATTTGTCATAAATATACCATTGACAAGTAAAATTGTCAAGAAAAATATTATAATGTAAGCCAAAATGTTTTTATTAGAACAAACTTTGAAGAAGAGCTGAGGGAAAAATATTGATACTTTGATTTTATGTGGAGTTTTACTCATGGTTGAATTGAAATAGATGGTTAGAAAAAGATTTACCTTGACATTCCTCCATCAATGTTATATATTTACAACATAGAGTTATAAAAATATAACATTTAGTTATAAATTGATAACAGGAGGAAATGATATGAAAAACAAATTAAGTTTAATTGGTGTTATAGGACTATTAGGATTACTTGGGTTCGTAACTGATAATCCAGGATTTTATGGCTTTTTCGGATTTTTTGGTTTCTTTGGATTTGCTAGTATTGAACCAGATGAGATGTTTCAAACAAATTTAAATAAAGCAGGGAAGAATGCCTTTTTTACTGGTATGATTATGTACCCCATATTTATAACAATTGGAGCTTTTACTTCTTTTGCTAAAGCTTATGCTTTTGGATTTGCAATAAGTTTTGCACTACAATTAATAGTATTTACAGTGTCTTTAACGCATTATGAAAATAAGGGTGTGTAGTAATGAATCTAAAAACTAAGATTAAAGAATTTAGGGCGAGAGAAGGCTTAACTCAAAAGGATTTAGCAGACAAGGTAGGAGTAAGAAGAGAAACAATAGTACATTTGGAGAATGGAAAATATAATCCATCTCTTAAACTTGCTTATGATATAGCAAGAGCTTTAAATGCTAAAATAGAAGAACTTTTCATTTTTACTGATTAAAAGTAGATCTAATTTCTTTAGATGTAGGTAAATCTTCTATAGTCAACTCACTTTTAATTATTTGCAAAAAGACCTTCTAATGATATTAAGCTTATTATATCAAATAGAAGGTCTATATAAATTAAATAATTTTATATATTTTCAAAGATATCTGAAAGCCTTTATTAATATTATTTAATTAATTTTACAGGCCTACCTTCTATATATCCCCTATCTCCCTGAGGCTCATACTGAAATCTCGGGGCATTATTATCGGCCCATTCGAAGCAGTATAAGTTAGGGTTATATTTTTCAATTGCTTTTTTTACAACTCCTATTTCTTCAGCAAAATTTTCATCATCGTAAGGTTCTCCTTGAAAAATCATCATTTTACAGGGTTCTAAAGTTATAATATCAAAGCCATCAGGAATAACTTCGGCAAAATCTTTGTTTACTTCTACTCCCTGAACGTATTTAGAAGTTTCTTTTTCAATTAATTTTTGAGGTAACCATAGTCCCATAGGTTCACTTATAGCTTCAATAACACTTGATAGTATTCCCCATACATCACAACCAACTTTATCACAGTATTCAAAATACTCTTCAGCATCGATACCTCTTTTTAGAATTAGTTTTCTTTCCGGTTTTTTAATCACTTGAGTAAAAATAGTTGTAGTTTTTTTTCTATTTCAACTTCTCCTTTCATAATCATCTTGTAATAATCTGAAACAGGATGAGGTATAAACATTTTAATAGGTGGCCTTACTTTTGTATATTTTTTAGGATTAATTCCAAACTCCTTTGAAAAAGCTCTAGTAAATCCATCGTGAGAACTGAAATAAAAATCTAGAGCTACATCAATTACACGAACGTTTTTATTTTGCAAACTTTTTGCTGCTTCAGTTAATCTAAGCATTCTTATATATTCAAAAGGTGTTTTTCCAGTAAACTCTTTAAACAGTTTAGCACTATGCCAGGGAGAGTAACCGGCAACATTAGCTAAAATGTTTAAAGTAATATCACTTTGTAAATTATTTGATATATAATTTTGCATTCTTGTTACAGCTTCAACCTTTTCCATATTTTTCAAATTATCACCACCATCAAGATAATACTATGAAAAGAATTATTTTTCTCGACTTTCTTTGTGATTCTAAAAATTATGCAATATTAATCCTGAATTATTCATAACAATTTATCAAAGGGGACTTAACCCCTCATAATCACAGTGTTTATGATCAATTCTACTTTTCACTTATTAAGTGAAGATAAAACTATGGAAAAAGAGTTCCAACTTTGTTAAAATTTAAGTACCAACAAAAAACCAAACAAAGGAGAAACTCTTATGTCTAGTTTAAATGCAATACAGTTAGAAAGCAATAGTAAATTCAAAATAAATTTCGATGGAGGAGATTTATCATCTGATTCCGGATTACTTTTAATAAAAGAATTCGCCCACAAATTTGGCTTTGATAAACATGTAAAGCAGTTTAAGACCGATGATAAAGCTAACCGTATCCATAAAGATGATGAGAATTTATCCCAGCTGGTATATCAAATTATAGCCGGATACTTTCAGGATGATGACGCCGATGAACTTACAAAGGACCCTGTGTTTAAAAATATCCTTGGAAAAAAAGCACTGGCATCTCAACCAACTTTATCGAGATTTCACAACCGTATGAACGAAAAAACACTTAAACAGTTCAATGATATTATTAAGTCTATGAGAATGTCAGCTTACAAAATCAATCCACCAAAGCAGGTTTTGCTTGATCTGGATTCCACCTTACTTAACACTTACGGTAAACAAGAAGGCGAAGGTTTCAATTACCACTACAGCTGCCGTGGATATCATCCATTACTATGCTATGATGGTCTTAATGGAGATTTGTTAAAAGCACAGCTTAGAGATGGTACTACATACAGCTCTACTGGAGTTGTAGATTTTATGCAACCATTGCTTGATGAGTACTTTAATAAATATCCTTCAATCAAGCTTTTTTTGAGGGGAGACAGTGGTTTTGCTACACCAAATCTATTTAAACAATGCGAAAGCAATGGGGTATCTTATGCTATACGTCTAAAGGCTAATAATGTTTTGTACTCCTACACAAAACACCTAGATGAGGAAATTGCAAAGGTAACCAAGAATAATATGATTGATTACGTTGTTCGATACGATGAATTTCAATACAAAGCTGCTAAATGGGATTATCCAAGAAGAGTCATTGTAAAAGTAGAAAAACCCTACAACCAAATGACTAACCAGTACTCATTCATAGTAACAAATATGGATTTAAACCCTGAACAGATACTTAGATACTATCGTAATCGTGGCAGTATGGAAAATTTCATAAAGGAAAGCAAAGCAGGTTTTGACTTTGCCTCTACATCAAGCAAAAGTAAAACAGTAAATGCCAACCGTCTTCAGTTACACGTATTAGCCTATAACCTATTTAATTATTTCAGGCGAATGGTACTACCGAAAAAAATGAGAAAAATGCAAATAGATACAATTCGTTTAAAACTGCTTAAGGTCGCTTCAAAGATCGTAAAAGCAGCTAGGTACATTTATTTCAAGCTTTGCAGCTCTTGTCCCTACAAAGATGAATTTTACAAAGTCATTGAAAATATTAGACAACTTCCAAAGTTAGAGTAAAATAAACAAATGAACCTAGATAACTTAAAATCAAAAAAACCACATACACGGGAGCAGTCTGTCCTTTTTTAAGGGCTTGATTGCACAAATGATTTGTTAATTCTCAAAAAAAGTTGTTTTTATGATTTTAGGTGAAGATTTAAGTTCATGAATAATTCAGGTTAATTTATGAAAATGAATAAATTTTCAGATTTTACTATTCTGCTAACATATTAAACTGTACAATATCCGTTCTAGGAATAAAATCTTGTGATACTAGTTCAAATCCATATTTTTCATAGATTTTAATATTTTCTTTATCATGAGTTTCTAAATAACAAGGATGATTTTTTTCTTTAGCTACTTTTAACATTGAAACAAGCAACTTTTTTCCAAAAGCTTGTCCTTGTTTATTAGGATCAACTCCAATTCCTATTATATATTGATGAGGTTTATTTACACTATCTTTATGTACACTCATGTTAAATTCATCGTACTGACTAAATCTCATCCCTGCTTCCTTACCAATTTTCATAACTGATAAACCGCCGGCTCTTAAAGATCTTAATAAAGTAAATTTATAATCTTTGAAGTCGGTAAATAAAATTACACCTTCAATATCTGAAGAAGTAGCATATGCTTGTCCATATAAGATAGTATATTTAACAATAAATTTAGTTAGAATTTTAATATTTTCTATACTATGATTATCCCCCAATATATATTTGAATAAAGGATAATCTGAAAAAGCTTTAGCTAAAACCTCTGAACTTTTATCGATATCTTTTTTCTTTAATTTATATAAATCATTCATATTTAAATCAACCACCTATCTTTCTTTTATACTCCTAGACTCAATATGATACTAAAAATAACACTATAAATTATCATCTCTAATTGAAATTTTATAAATGTACCTTTTTTAATGTATTCTTTTTTGAAATACACTAATCCTTCAATATTATCTATAAAAGGAGAAACTGCAGCTATGTGTGTGAATATAAACATTAGTGAAGAGAAAAAAATAAATTGCTGGAAAAAGCTAAAGGTTATTAGATAATCCACTACAGGTAAAAGAACAAGGGACATTAGAAGTGCTCTTAATATTTGAGCTGGTATAAAAAGCATTCCTATTCTTTTATTTTCTTTAGGGTTTTTCATATCTCTCATAAAAGTACACAAGCGATCTTTATCCTCATAAATATCCTTGCTTAAAGATAAGGCTATAACTCCTGTAACTATGTAAGCTACTATGTGAGCTAATTCAAACCATAAAATAAATTTTATTGGACTCATAAAAACTCCTTTTAAAAATAAATATGGATTAATAATATTTACGATAATTATATATATTAGATAAATTTATGTCAATTCTTCAAAATAAAGATTTAAAGATATAAAATCAGGCAATTAATAGAAAAAATTATAGAATATCACTTGACAGAAACAAAAATAACGAATGTTATATAAGGAGGTTATATGTCACCTAAAACTAAATTTGATAAAAAAGCTATAGTAGATGCTGCTTTGGAGATTGATAAACAAAAGGTTTAAAAGAAATCACAGCCAAAAGTGTTGCGAAACAACTTAAATCATAAGTTGCACCAATATATGTAAATTTTGATTCTGTAGATGAATTAATAGAAGCTGTAGTGCAAAGGTTTTTTCTATATCAGAAGAGTACCTTAAAAAACAGGAAGGAAAGAGTATGTTTGAAAAAATTGGAAAAGCTAGCTTAGCCTTAGCTAAAGATTATCCAACAATATATAGGGAATTAGCGATTGAGCCTAATCCATATATGTCTTCTTATGGAAGTATAGAAGAAAACATGTTAAAAGAAATGTCTAAAGATGAAAATATGAAAGAATTAACAAAAAACGAACAGAAAAAATTACTATTCAAAATGAGAGCTTTCCAAACAGGCTTTTTGGTCATGGTAGTGAATAGGAATATTCCAAAATGGCTAAAAGATGAAGATATTGAAGAAATGCTTATAGAAGTAGGAGAAGAACTAGCAAAAAAATTCAAATATCGTGCTTTGAAAAATGCCATATCTTCTTTTATGCCTGAAGGAGAATATAGTGCTTCATCAGTTATTTTTCCTCTAGGCACTTTTACAGGAGGTCAATCATCAATTCCTATTGGAGGCTCAAAAGCTTTAAGCAGAAGAATGGTTGAAAAGTATAAATCCTTAGGAGGGAAAATAGAAACTTCTTGTGAGATAGATCACTTAGAAATTGATAGAAATCAAGTAAAAAAAGCATGGAGTAAAGACAGTAAAGGCTATTATGCTGATTATTTTATTGGAGCTTGTGATGCTAAAGAGTTTTATACCAGCATATTAAAAGATAAATACACAGATAAAAAATATAGCCTCAGATTTAATAATCCTAAAGATTATCCTTTAGGTTCAAATATATATATTGGCTTAGGATATGAAGGTACTATAGAAGATATTCCACGAACTGTAAAATTTCCGGTAGATTTAGTTAATATTGGGCAAAACAAAAAAACTATTAATTACTTACAGATGACACATTACAATTATGAGCCTGATTTTGCACCAGATAATCATACTGCAATTACTGTAGCTATTAACCAGTTTTTGCCAGAATTGTATAGGTGGGAAGAATTAATAAAAGATAGTAAAGCTTACACACAAGAGAAAAAAAGAATAGGAAAAGAGGTTATAGAAGCTATAGAGAATCACTTTCCAAATATGAAAGGAAAATTAAAATTATTAGATGTGGCAACTCCTCAAACCTACAACAGATATTGTAAAGCTTACAAGGGAGCATTTATGGGATTTTGGCCTACTTTAGATGGTAAATCATTAGTACATACAGGAAAAATAAAATGTTTGGAGAATATAATGTTAAGTGGTCAATGGTTACAGCCACCAGGAGGACTCCCTACAGCATTAATTACTGGAAAAGACACAGTTATGAGAATATGCAAAAGAGAGAAAGTTAAGTTTTCATATGATTAGATTAAGTCCAGTAGTCAATAGTAACATTATCGGTCACTTATGATAAGGCTCACCCTAACATAGTATACTATAAAATAAAGCCAGAATAATTTAATTATTCTAGATATTTAAGTTAAACTCGCTGTAACCCTTCTAATTCAAAATATACATTTCTTCTTCTAAAAGGAGCTGGACTTGAAAACTGTAGTTTTACTTTTTCAAAATCAGTCAATCTCTTAGAGTAGTAGTATGGTTTTTCGAAAACTAATCTTTCATCTCTAGTCCATTCAGGAATATCTATTTCATTAATCTGAAAGAAATAATCAATAATTGCTGCACTTAAAGTCAAAAAGAAAATCTCTTTGGAATTACATTCATCTAAATTTACAGGGTATGCAAATATACTTTCAATAAATCCTTTATCCTTAAACTTTATGTACTCTAAAAGCTGATTAAGGCTCATGTCTATATCTTCATATTCATATAATTCTTTAAGATATCTATTTCCAATCATAGCCTAAATCCTTTCCCAAATATTGTATAAATTTCACTTGCCTTTAACCTATCAAGTCTAGTGGAATGTATTTGGAACAAATATTTAGAAGTTCTTCTTTTGTTTTTATATTTAAATCTTTACATAAAATATATGCATCAATAAAGTCTTTAGCAGGTTCTGATCTTGCAGCTAAAACTTTCATAGCTAATAATTGTTCCGGAATTGGTTTAAGAATTTTCAAATTAGAATATACTTTAAAAGTTTCTTTATCTTCCTTTAATACAGATTTTAAAGGTTCTTTTATATCTTCATTTATCCATTTATCTGGAAGGTTAAAGGTGAATTTCGTAAGTTTTAGAATGTTATTCAGGATACTTTCATTTGTTTTGTTAAAAACACAGTCTATATCTTTAACAATTCATCCTTATCCATTAATTTATCCTTTGGCATTATAACCACCTAGTAGTTCTAATATTACTATTATATCATTTAATAAGTTATTCTTGTAGGATGTATAAAGATTTATTGTAGATAAAAAACTACTATTTCATTTCAGACATATAGTTAAAATTGAAATTATTAAGAAATATTAACAGCAAATCCCTTCAAAACCAAAAAAATGTTTATATATATGATACAATTAATTAGTTAGTAAATAAAAAATAACTAATAAAAGTGTAACAAATCAATCCCTTAACTTGTTATATATAGTGAAGGGGTAAAAAAGGAGAGAATACATATGGATAAGAAAGTTTATTTACTAATTATAGTATTCGTTATATTAGCAATATTAATAACTAACATATCAAAAGAAAAAGTTGTTATGATTGAAAACGGAGACTACCTTTTAAAAACTCAAAATAATTCCACCCATTTTATTACGGGTAAAACAGATTATGAAATTAGAGTTGATAGAAAGATTATTAGTGATGATGACATCAATGTCATTTTAAAATTTAATAATAAATTGTATCATTTAGACAACAGTTATTATAATAATTTAGCCATTAAATATTCGGATAGGCCATATTCAATTGATAATCATTTTATTGATGAAAATGCTAATAGTATAGTTACAATGTGGGGATTTCTCTCGAAAAATTTAGAAAAAATGATTTTATATGTAGAATATAATAATGAGAAATGTGTATTGTATATGCCTGCAGAAGATGAAAATGATGTTAAAGAAATACATAGAAAAATTTTTATTCAAGTAGATTAATGTTAAATATCATTTTAAATCAGAAGGATATATGCATAGATTGCGACAGAAGAAATAACAACGGATTTAAATAATAATAAAAAAACTGGATTTACACAATATTATAAATCAAATGATGAAACAAAGGAATTGTTAGAAAAGCTATTAAAGTGAATTTAGATAAAATGCAAATAAATTATTTAAATATATTATTTAGTAAACCAAAGAAGTGGAGATGTAAAAAATGGAAAATCTATTAAGCAAGAGAAACGTAATTATTTTAATAGTCTTACTTTTAATAAGCCTGTCATTTGGATGTACTAAAGAAGAAAAAACTATAAAGGAATATGTAGAGCAATATGGATGGAATGTTAATGATATAGAAATATCAAAATCCAAAGATATATTTTCGATAAATAGTAAAAATATATTTGAGAAAAATATAATAGATTTATCAAAAGAAATTGGTATTGATGTAAATAGATATTATGGCGAAGAAGTTTTTCATGTCAGAGTTTTCCTAAATGATGAAATTAGCATATATATTGATGAAGAGGCTCATAAAGTACCCCTAGAAGCAACTGTATGGATAACAAAGGATAATGAAATTGGCTTTGCTGTATTAAGAGTTGCTTTCTTACAAGTATATTATTATCCGTTAGACATTTCAATAAAGGAGATAGAGTCAAGAATGAATGATATGTATCAAAAAAAAGAATCAAAAAACAAGGGAAAGGTTGATGAAATAAAAAATCCTGAAGTAATTAACGGATTACCTGGGGAAAATGTAAGAGAAGGAGATATTTATGTTTTTGGTGAATATAAAGAATCTTTAAGATGGGAAGTATTAAATATTAATGATGGAAAAGCATTACTTATATCTGAAAAAGCAGTAGAAGATATTCCAAATAATAATCCAGAAGAATGGTTAAAAAATAGTTTTTATTTTGAAGCTTTTAGCATAGATGATAGATATGCTAAGATAGATAAAAATGTATTTTTGTTAGATGAAGATCAAACACTAGAATACTTTCCCAATCAAGAAGTTGATGAAATTATGAAAAAACCTGCTTTAAGGATTGATTTAAATAAAAACATAAACTGGGATGATTCTTTGAGTTGGGATCATCAATTGGAATTTTTTATGTATTATTTGATGGATAAAGATATAGATAGTATTTTTGATTTAATTGGATTAAGGGGATCCCATTTGGAACGTTTTGAAAATGTACACGGTAAAGAGCAGGATATTTATGAAGCTTATGGATTCTTAAAAGATGTTGAAATAAAGGGATATCAAGTACTGAGCTCTGAAGAAAGACAATATGATGGTAGACGATATATCGTGGAACTCGACATAGAAGAAAGTCAAACCCCTTATTTTACTAAAGGGAAGAGTAATTGGCAGATAGAGCTCGGTATTGATGGAAGCAGCATTATTCAACTTTTCAAGCCGGAGGAAGTACAAATAAATCCTATTCAATTTTCTGAAACAAGTCAACCTGTTAAATTCGCTTATAAGGCTGCTGTTTATCTCGAAGTATTTGAAGATATTGATAATTTTAATGATATTGTTCCCGGAAAAGATATTAAAGAACATTACTTTGATCAATTTACTTTTAATATGATGAGATTACTTTATAATCGGTTTGAAGATGAATTTATCACAGCAGAAGGATTAAAAGAAGAGGTTGAAAAAACATTTGGAATTACAGATGTTGATTTTACAAGATATTACCGATATGATCCAGAAACAGACTCTATGTCATTTGGTGCAAGTGGTGGCAGCTGGATGTTTACTGATTTGATTTCAGAAGAATTTGAAAAAGAGACAGATACATATACCATAACTATAGATTTTTATGCAGATGGGGCATACATGCTTAAGGCTAAGACTATGAAATACAAAGTTGTTAAAACAGAAGATGATGAATATAGAATGATATCTTCCGAATGCCTATATGATTCAGGTTATATTCCATATCGTGATGGTATTTAAATCTGTAATGTTAAGGGTGGATAACTATTATATTTGCAAATAGCCATTTTAGTAAATTAAATAGGAATATTAGTAGAAAGATGTTATTTTCATACTTATTGAAATCTAAAGGAGGGAGTAAATAATTAGTGGAAATCAATTATTTTTAACAAGTTAAGTGTCTTACCCTGATATTATTGGGTGGATGGCTATTTTTAAATATACCAGGGATAGTATCATTTTTCATTGGGATTATTATGGTCGTTAGCGGATTGTTCATAAAAGATGATAGGATAAAATAAGAGTAATAAAGTATATAATGAAAGAGGAGGTAAAACAGTGAGAAAGAAAACTTTATCAATCGCTTTACTTATAACTGTTTTGTGCTTTACTACATCATGTTCAAAACAACAAAATGAAGTTGAGATCTATTCTTTTAAAGGTGAAAGTGATGCTGTAATGATAAATAATGGTTTAATTACTACAACTGATGATTTAGAAAAATTTATTGGTGGAGATTTAACTTTTAAAGTTGAGCAACCATCAAATATTAAAAATTATGTCACGAAATTTTTCTTCTACAGAGAAGGGGTTGCGACTACCGTTTTAAGTATTTCTGGAAATGTTGAAGGAACCACAAAAGGCTTAAGAATTTCTCAAGATATGGGTTCTATTAGTTCAAAGGACTTATTTTATGACAATGATTTAGAACAAGTAAAAAAGTCATTGAACTTTTTACTAAGTGGAACCTTAATTAATGGAGAAAAATTTGAATACAGTGTTGTTCTCGATGTAGAAAAGGTTTACTAACTAATATAGAAAGTATGCATTATAAATACTTAGGGTAGGAAACTTATTCATAATTCAAAATTAACAATAAGAGCTAATCCAATATAGTTAATAGTCACATTATCGACTATTTATGATACGGTTCACCCTAACATAGTGTACATCAAAATAGATTTACAAACACGCTATAATAAGATATAATTATAGCGTAAAAGCAAATAGAGGTGTTTGTTATGGATTATTGGGATAAATTAGAAAAATTAATTGAAGATAAAGAGGGAATTGTGCTTACAAAAGATTTAAAAGAATATAATATTCCTAGATATTATCTTACTATTTTAACAAAAAAAAATAAACTAGAAAGAGTAGCAAGGGGTGTTTATATAACCCCAGAAGCATTTGACGATGAGATGTATAGAATTCAAGCTAAAAACGAAAAAATAATATATTCTCATGAAACAGCTTTATATTTACACGACTTATCTGATAGACCTCCTATATCATATACAGTAACTGTTCCTCAAGGATACAATGCTACTCACTTAAAAAAAGAAGGCTTAGTAGTGCATACTGTGAAAAATGAAACGTATCAATTAGGTATTGGAAAAGGAAAAACTATTTTTGGAAGAACTATTCAAGTCTATGATATAGAAAGAACAATATGCGATATTGTAAGAAATAGAAAAAATATGGATATATCGCTATTTAATGATGCATTAAAAAGATATGCTAGGCTAAATCAAAAGGATACTTCTTTATTAATGGAGTATGCAGAAAAATTAAACATAAAAAAAATACTGAGACAGTATATGGAGATATTACTATGAAAAATTCTCAACAGTTAAAAGATTTAATAAAAAATATGACAAAAGAAACTGGAATAAATCCACAAATTTTGATAACAAAGTATATGATTGAAAGATTATTAGAAAGGATATCAGTTTCAAAATACAAGGATAGATTTATTTTAAAAGGTGGTATGTTGATATCTTCTTTAATAGGATACGAGCTAAGATCAACAATGGATGTTGACACGACAATTAAAAGCATACCTTTATCAGAAGAAAATTTGTATAATATTTTTAATGAAGTAACAAAGATTGATATAGATGATAATGTTAGTTTTAAAATTAAAAGTATAAGATACATAAGAGAAGAATCTGAGTATGGAGGGATGAGGGTTTCAATAGATGGGATAATTGATAAAACCATTATACCTTTTAAAGTAGATGTTACAACTGGCGATGCTATAACACCAAAAGAAATAGAATATGGTTACGAACTAATGTTGGAAGATAAAAAGATAAATTTGTATTCATATAACATAGAAACAATTTTAGCTGAGAAAATCGAAACTTTAATTTCAAGAGGAATTACAAATACAAGAATAAGAGATTTTTATGATATTCATATAATATATAAAACCCAAGATAAAAAAATAAATTATGAAACTCTAAATAAAGCTATAGACGCTACATTTAAAAATAGAAAAACAAGCAATATGATTGAGAAAAAGGACAAAATATTAAATGAAGTAATAAATGATGAGGAGATAAAAAATCTTTGGAGAAATTACCAAAAGGAATATCCTTATGCAAAATCAATTACCTGGTTAGAAATAAATGAATCATTAATTAATATCTTTAGAAAGATTTAATGATGAATAATTTATCGACTGGTTTTAGTCTGATTACCGTCCAGTTTCCGGACGTAAAAGTGAGATTATTAAAAATATAACCGTACGAAAATTTATGTATGGATGAATTTTCATAAAATAAAAAGACAAACTATAAAAATCATAGATTTTCGAATCACTTATGATAAGGCTCACCCCTATTTATTCGAAAAGTCCGATAGACTTGTTCTAGAAGTATCAGTCTAAAAAGTTGATGTGGGAAGGTCATTTTTGAAAAAGAAAGTCTAAGATTGGATTTTTTTAAGACAGCATCAGATAAACCTAGGGATCCCCCAATTATAAAAGTGAAGCTGCTGTTTCCTTGA
>CAYMUD010000018.1:0-16648 GCA_964393495.1 uncultured Clostridia bacterium
AATAAAATCTCGATAAACAAGCTTAGCTTTAATTGGTTCAGGAGCGATGATCGGTGCTATAATTTCAATTAGCTTGATTGTATTTATTGCTCATAGACTAGCATAATAGAGGATTGATTCAGTGTTTAAATCTATAATGAAAGAAGTATCAAAACTGAAGGTTATCAGGTCGATTCAATCAAACATGGAATTAGAACAAGTAAGAAGTATAAATTCATGATTAAATCTTTAATATAAAAAATTAATGGTTTGGTGTTAGTATAAAATAGTGGATAAGACCATTTAAAATTCTTTATCATAGGATTTATTTCTATTTTTTCTATTAAATTGTACTAGGATTTTCGAAATTTTTCTCTTAAAATGAATTAGATATCTACACTATTTAATATTTCTTTTTTATACTCTTTTGTATATCTTTTATTACTTGGCCCTAACTTTCTAAAAGCATTATCTTATCTACAGGACAAATATTTTAAATATATGGCTTCAATACTAAATTTAAAGAGCCGTAAGATAAAAAGGTGGCCAATTTAAATACCTCAGACAGAAAAATCGAACAAATTTATGTAATAATTGATGCCTCATGTTCTTTTTGTTGTGGAATTATATGACTTTTTGGTGACTTGAGTCAGATTTCATAGAAAGGATTTGATGGTATAATTCTTATATAACAAACAACACGAATTCAAAATATATGATGATGTTGTTAGAAATTAGGAGGAGAAACGATGGCGGAAAACATTTTGAAAATAAATAGTGTCAGTAAATCTTATAAAGATGTTCTTGCTCTTGACAAAGTATCAATTGATATTGAGAAAGGAAGGATTTATGGATTTATTGGACAGAATGGTGCAGGAAAAACAACGCTAATGAGTATGATTACAGGTCTTTCATATCCGACTGAAGGAACTATTGAGATATTTGGAAGAAACGAGCCAAAAGAGTTGGAAAAATCAAGGAAAAAAATGGGAACAATGATTGAAAAAGTATCTATGTATCCTAATCTTACAGTAAAGCAGAACCTTGAGTTCTACAAGATTTTAAAAGGTATATCTGACGAGAATGCAGTAGAAAATACATTAAGAATGGTTGAACTTAGTGAATTGGGAAATAAAAAGTTCAAGAATTTGTCCTTGGGTATGAAACAACGTTTAGGAATTGCTGCTGCTTTGCTTGGAAATCCGGAGATTCTTATTTTGGACGAACCTGTTAACGGTCTTGACCCTATAGGGATTCTTGAAGTAAGGGAGATTCTATTAAACCTTAATAAAGAATATGGAACTACAATCTTAATATCCAGCCATATTCTAAGTGAATTATATATGCTTGCAACAGACTATATCATTATCCATGAAGGCAAGATTGTAGATTCGTTAACATTAGAACAATTATCTAATCAGTGTAAGAAACACATAACTATACAAGCTGAGGGAGTCAATGATGCCAAAAATGTCCTTGAAAAACAATTAAATATTAGTGATTATCTAGTATTGGAAGATAATAAGATTCGATTATTTGATGATTCTTATAGCAGAAAAGATTTCGCGAGGATATTCTATGATAATAAGATAGTCTTAACAGAATTGTCATATTCTGATGAGAGTTTAGAGAGTTATTTCATTAATGCGATTGGAGGTATAAATCATGAAGAGATTGCTTCGAATAGAGTTTCTTAAATTACAGCATTCCAAAGGGTTTAGAGTGTTATTGTTTTTGTCAGCCCTCCTTGGTTTTTTTGCGACTATTGCATCAACAGGTTCAGGAGAAGGCATAGTGATCACAGGTTATGATACTTTTTATAAGCAATTTGGAGATTTGAAATCACTGATATTTGTCTTTCTTGGTGTCTTTTCAGGAATATTTATAGGTGAGGATTTTTCTAATCGAATTATCCAATCTGAGATTTCTTCAGGCTACAGCCGATTTGCGATTTTACTTAGCAAGAGTCTTATGTATATGATTGGGATTTTTATGATTATAGCATCAGAATTACTGGTAGCAACAATTGGAACAACGGTTTTAAATGGATTTGGTCCAGTAATAACACTAAATATCGTTTCTATTATGATTCGATCCTATCTTATATATTCATTTATCATGTCTGGTATTTCAATGATTTGTATTATGATAGCCTTTTTAATTAAAAATAAAGGATCTATTATTGCAATAAACATGTTGTTGTTGTTGATTATTGATGGTGTTTTACAATTTTTATCATCTAAGCTACCCTTAGGGTTGCAAATGTATGACAAGACACCTTTTTATCAAGTTTTGCTTACAACATCGCCATCTATTATGATAGTCGATTTGGTTAGAGGTATTCTGGTTGGTATGATTACTCTTGTAATCTTTTTCTCAATAACACATATTATTTTTCTTAGAAGTGAATTAAAATGAGTTGGAGATGGTTATTATGGTGAATGGGATTTATATTGAATAAAAACTGTATTAGGTGTAAAATTAATAATGAGTGATTATTGTTAGTATTAATATACAATTAATACTAAAGGCAATATTTAATTTCTAGGAGTGTTTTATGGATAAAATTAAAATATTGATTGCTGATGATCAAGCCATTGTAGCTGAAGGTTTAAGTGCCTTGTTGTCCGTCGCAGATGATTTTGAAGTCGTTAAAATAGTGGAGAACGGTAGAGAGGTTCTTAAAGCTTTAAAAGATAATAAAATTGATGTTATTTTGATGGATATTCGCATGCCAATAATGAATGGTGTTGAGTGTACCGAGCATGTAAAAAATCAATATCCAAACACAAAGGTATTAATATTAACCACCTTCGATGATGATGAATATATAAGAAAAGCAATGAATAATGGTGCTGTTGGCTACATGTTAAAAGATTTAACTGCACCGAAGTTATCTGCAGCTATAAGAAATGTATATTTCGGAAATACAGTGATGCACCAGGATATAACAAAGAAAATCATATCTGGAATTACCGATGAAAAAAAACAGTCGATTCGAACTGAAAATGGAGAAGTGCTTACACGTAGAGAAAGAGAAGTGTTGGGTCTTATAGCAAAGGGTTTTACAAATAGAGAAATTGCGGATGAACTTTTTTTGTCCATAGGAACAGTAAAAAATTACAATACTTTGATTTATGATAAACTGGGCATCAAAGGTAGAACGAAATTGATGGCTTATGCTATAGACTCAGGATTTTTGGATGAGGAGTAAGGTGAAAAATGTCTTTGATCAAAATTTTGCCAAGCGTTATTGTTGTATTAATAATTCAACTATTTTTATTAGTTAATTCTATAAAAAAAATAGTTTCAGATAAAAAAATGAACAAAGAAAGAAAAGCATTATGGATATTATTTATTTTGTTTATTCCTGTATTTGGTATTATAATATTTAATTTTACATCAGGAAGTAATTCATATAATAAGGTTATAAAAGATTTCGATGAAGATTTTGATAACAACCTTCAGTACAGCATTTTTCTTGGGTTATTATATGCCTTTGCTTTTTTAATGTTTGTTATTATTTATATTAATTCTTTCAACATATTGATAACCATTTTTTTGTCAGTAACAATAATTTTGCTTTTTATACTGCACACATTAAAAAACAAAATGACAAAATCCATAAAATATATTTTGCCATATATTTTGACACTGACTCTTACTGTAGCGGAATACATTTCAATTTCTCAAGAATATGGATTTATAATTTTAATTTCATTAGGGATAATTATTATAGAATATCCTCTCAAATACTCAAGGATATTTTTAACCTTTCCCCTTGTAATCTTCTTAGTTGGTTCCCTGATTAAGCTTTATACTCAACAAACTTCAATTCCAGAAAATTATCTGATAGAATTTGTAATGACAAACTCACTTACATACTTATTTGTTGCAGGTGGTTTTTACATTGCTAAGAGACAGCTTGTAATGAATAATTATCTAAATTACTTGATGAAAGAGTTGAAGGTTAAAAACCAGGAATTAGAAGAAGCAAGTATATTAAGAGAAAGAAACAGAATAGCCAGAGAAATACATGACACCTTAGGTCATACTCTGACAGGAGCAATTATTCAACTGGAAGTAGCAAAACAAATGATAGAGACTTCACCAGAGAAAGCTAAGGAATCAATCGAAAAAACACAGAAAATAACACGTCACGGGTTTAATGAAGTCAAAGAGGCAATAAATACATTGAGACCAGTGACAATAGAAGAAAACACATTAAAAGATGGACTCAAACTACTATTTGAAAGAAGCCAAAAATACTTTAATTATTCTATTGAAACCGATATTGATTTACCGGATGAGATTTACGATGATTTGAAAGTGACAGTCTATAGGATAATACAAGAGTTGATTACTAATAGCATCAGACATGGTGACGCTAAGAAAATGAAAATAAATATAAGCTATCAGTTTAATACACTTAGAATAAACTGCTTTGATGATGGCAAGGGGTGTCCGTCAATTAAAGAAGGCAATGGATTAGCTGGAATAAGGGATCGTGTAGCAAAACAGGGAGGACATGTTGAATTTTCTTCTCAAGTTAATGAGGGGTTTGGAGCAATAATATACATTAATATATAGTTCTAATATAATTAATTTAGCAAAGAGACAGCGAAAGCTGTTTTTTTTTATTGAAATGACTTTTAACATAGAAAATGTGACTATTTCATTACTATGGACACATGTATATATTAAAAATAATCGGTATAATAAGTTAACAAAGGAAAAATTAAAACAAGCAACAGATTGATATGACTTATACAGAGATTATGCATCAGACTTTTTATGGCAAGTGAAAAAGAAACTGGTGAAAAGGTAGATAGTCATTTATTAGAATTACAAATTCCATATAAATAGATAATTAAAGATACAGATAGGGATTGATGGAGGATAGTATGGATCATTTATGTTATTTAGACTTAAAGGAAAGAGAGTATGGAAAACTTTTAAGTGGAGAAAAAACAAAATTAGCAAGAGGTACTAGAAGAAAAAAGCAACCTTATAAATATGTATTTTCTGGTGATAGGATTTTCTTTGTGAATGAAAAACTAGAAATTGTATTGAGAGGTGAGGTAGCAGATGTAATTAATGTAAAAAAATCAGATGTTATTAAACACAAAGAACTGATTTTAACACACAAAGATGATCTTAGTATTTCGCAGCGTAAGGTAAAAAAGTTAATGAAAAAAAATTATTTAGTCCTTATTAGCATATGTAATGTTAAAAAAGTTGAAAAGTGTAATTATCAAAACATTGGTCGTATAAAAAGGAAAAAGTGGATTTTAGCATCTAATGTTAAGATAAACAAATAATACAAACTGGATTTATTATGGATTATCAGATATTTAAGCATTGTTTAGAAAAATGCTCATATGGAGAGTTGGATTTAAATAGTATATCTTTGCATTCCTATCAACAACAGTTTCTGGGGCAATGTAACAATAGGATTACTTCCAATATTACCAATGGATACAAATGGAGATTTAACTACACTTTATATAACAGTAGGAATCTTAATTGTTATTACTTGTTTAATCATTGTAATTAATGGCACTGAACACTTAAGTAGAAAGCACAAAAGATATGTATATGACTTTAATATGACTTTAATATGACTTTATATACTTATCCTATGACCAGTACATATGCTATTATTTAATTGTAAGAAATTTTTATGAGTTAAAGCACAAAAAAAAAAATTTAAAAATCAGGAGGAAAAAATGTTAGATAATAGTTTAATATACGAAAAAAATTTGAATAAAAATAACACAAGTGAATTAGATCACTTTTTAAAAGCAGAAAATATAAAATATTCTTTAAAAGAATTAATAAATTTTAGAAAAGAAAAAAACTACATAAAATATACTATAAAAACAATTGAAACACCTGATTACGAAGAGATTAGAAATCTTAAAAAAATAAAAGGAATAATAAGTATAAGATTATATGAAAAAACAATAAAGGCTGAAATATGTAATACAAAAGAATGAAAAGAAATATTAATGAGTAATTTAGCAAAATTTGATATAAAGAATTTAAGAACTGAAGCAATATGAAATTTATATAAACAAGAACTATGGATAATTATGAATAAATTATTTTATCAGTTTGTCTTAACTATAAATAAGATCTTATTGTGTTTCGTATTGTAAATGATGGCATAATGAAAGCAAAAGCAATCATTGGCAGTGATGACAGATAGATTTGACAGAAGACTTATGAAGATTACAGTAGACAGTTTTTTAGCTTTAGAGTTGTTTTATATACTTTTAAATATGACCTACTGAAGTATTAGAATTGGCAACATATGTATAGGAGTGGCTATAAGTGCGGTTTTCTGCTCTTTAACAGAAATATCTTAAAAAGCAAGTATAATATATTTAGAAAGGATTGAGAATGAAATGAAAAAAATATTTGAACTAATAAGGTTTTTATCAAAAAAAGCCTATAATAAGTACATAATGATCTCCTTTATGAGTACGATGTTTTTAATGGAGAATAATATATTTGGAAAAGGTTATATTAAAAAAGTAATACCAGATTTTAGAATGCTTGATATGAATTTTTTCAATACTCCAGTAGAAGTAACCACATACCTTATTAATATTGGAGAATTTGGCAGAAGTAAATACCTATACCTACTATCTATAGACTTAATACTAATTATAGTTTTATGTGTACTTCAGTCAACTCTAATAAGAAAATTGTTAAAAGGGATTGGAAGAGTAGAGAGGTATGAGTGGTTAGTTATAATACCTTTTTTAAGAAGTGCTGCAGATTTTGTTGAAACTTTATCATATATGACACTAACTAAATTTTTCCCCAGTACTCCAAAGTTTCTGCTGCAAATAGGGACGGTATTTACTACTGTTAAGTGGATATTCATGGCAGCTATAGTTGTAGTAATTTTAGGTTTGCTTGCATTAAATATTAAGAATTTAATAAAGGAGAAAAAAAGGGAAGATATTGAGAAAAATACAGGTAAAAATACAATAATCGGGTAGGAGGTAAATAATTAATTTATTTACCGTCTTCCCACACCACCATACTTACGGTTCCGTATAAGGCTGTTTCACAGTTTACACTCTAACTTTAAGGTATTAGTTTTGACTATTACTAATAAGTTCAAATGATTACCATAATATTTGTGATATTAATGTTTAATTATCGAATAATAGTTTCTTAATTTGGTTTTAATCTTTCAGATATATAGTTAATGAGAAAGGTAATATAGTGAGTTGTATTAGAAAGTTATTGGAGAATTATTTTGAAAAAAACAATATTTTTAATTTTTATAATAGTCATACTTACAATGACGGTTCAATTGAATTCATATAATGTTAACGCTCAAGAGAGTGAAAATATAAGTATGATTTTGGATAAAGAAATAACGAAAATAATGAAAAATTATAAAATACCAGGTGCTTCTATAGCTATGATTGAAAATGGAGAGATAGTATCTATTAAAACTTATGGTTACTCAAAACTTGATAGTAAAGTAAAAATGGAAGAGACCACTATTTGTCGAACACAGTCAATTTCGAAATCAATAACAGCCTGGGGTGTTATAGCATTAGTCGAATCAGGTCATATTGCGTTAGATAATCCCATAACAGATTATTTAGATGAAGATAATTTCCCTGAATTTAAAAATGAATTGAAAAAAATTACCATCCGGCAATTATTATCAAATAGTTCTGGATTATCAACAGGTACTGTAGGGATACATTATAACCCTAGTGAAGATATACCGACCCTCAGAAAAAATTTAACTAAAGAAATTAAATTTATTAAAAAGCCGAATGAAACATTCATTTATTCAAATACAGGATTTAATTTATTAGAATTGATTATTGAAAATGTAACTGGTGAAGATTTTAATAAGTATATGACAAGAGAAATTTTAATTCCCCTGCAAATGATAAATTCAACTTATGAGATGACAGATGAAATATTTAAACAGATGCCTTATGGCTATGATTTAAAAAACAAGAAAGTATTACCATATGTATATCCAGAAAAAGCATCTGGTGGTTTATACTCAACTGTTGGAGATATTGCTCAATTTTTAACTAAAGAAATGATTAATGACAATCAAGGGGAAGTATTAGATCAAGAAATGATTCAACTAATTCAATCACCAGCAGTTAAAACCAGGGGAATATACAACTTAGTTTCTGATGATTATGGATTAGGTCATTTCATTGAGTATTTTGATGATAAAAAAGCCGTATTTCATGGTGGTCAAGGACATGGTTGGATGACCCATTATCATTTTGTACCGGCTGATGGTAATGGTATTGTTATACTTACAAATTCTCAAAGAAGCTGGCCTTTCATTTCTTATATTATAAAACATTGGTCTCAAGAATATGGATATGATTTAAAAATGTCTCGGATTATTCTTGGAATTAATATTTTAAAAATAATTGTTTTAATAATTTTTTCTTATTCGATTTTGCAGCTGATTTATATCTTTATAAATATAAAAAAGAAAGATTTAGAAAAAAAATCTTTTGAAAATATAATAAAAATGATTTTTCCAACAATTATTATGTTGTCATTATTATGGAGTTTAAATTTAGATTACATATTCATTGAATCAGTATTTCCTAAAATGTATCAATGGTTAAGAATTTCACTTCTGTTTTTATCAGTGACCATGATTTTAAATTGTATTGGTATATCAAATAATAAGATATGATGATTTAATAACAAAAATTGAATTTGTATAATTTTGGATTTTCAATCCTTTAATAATGAAAGAATAAACTTCAGTTAATTATAAATATAGTGGTATAATATTAGTAAGTATTTATATGATTTAAAAATGAATTCTTTTTAAACTCAAAATAGAAACAATTAATAAAAAATTATTTTAAGGAGATAAGTCAATGAATGTTGGAGTTTCTGTAAAAAATTTAGTTAAAAAATATGGTGATAATTTAGTTGTTCGCAATATTTCATTTTCGGCAATTCAAGGTGAAATATTTGGACTTTTGGGAGCTAACGGAGCCGGAAAAACAACCACACTTGAGTGTATCGAAGGATTAAGGAATTATAACTCAGGAGAAATAAAAGTCAACGGAAAAATTGGGGTTCAACTCCAATCATCTTCTCTACCTTCACATATAACCGTACAGGAAGCTTTTTTGCTTTTTTGTAAGTGGAATAAAGTTGATGAAAATCATCAATTATTAGATTCTTTTGGTCTTTCTGAGATAAAGAATAATCAATATAAGGCTTTGTCAACTGGCCAAAAGAGAAGACTTCATTTAGCACTTGCATTAATTAATAATGCGGATATCCTTTTTCTTGATGAACCAACTGCAGGGCTTGATGTTGAGGGAAGAGTTTTTCTACACAAAGAAATACGAAAATTAAAAGAAGCTGGAAAAACAATAATTATTGCTAGCCATGATATGGCTGAGATAGAAAACTTGTGTGATAATATAGCAATACTAAAGGGTGGTAAGATTGTTTTTAATGGAACACCAACAGAGTTAACCAGTTCATACTTAAGCAAAAGTAAAATTCAAATTAAATCAAAAATTCAAATTGAAAAACAAGATTTCGTGTTTAGTACTTATGTAGGAGTACAGAAAGAGTTTTTCACAGTCATAACAGATAGCATTAGTGATGCCTTACTTGAATTACTTCAATATGCTAAGGAAAATAATAACGAAATAATTGATATTAAAATAGAACGGGCATCACTTGAGCAGCGTTTCATAGAAATAGCAACGGAGGGAAATTGATTATGAATGAATTTTTATATGGTGTAGGAGTACAGTGGAAGATTGATTTAAGAAATAGAGGTGTATTTATTACTTATTATATTGTACCTCTTTTATTTTTCGGTTTTATGGGTGGCATTTTTAGCTCAATCAATCCAATGGCAAAAAATACTTTAATACAATCAATGACTATTTTTGGAATAACAATGGGTTCTTTTTTAGGTACTCCTGCTCCTCTTGTAGAGTTGTATAGAAGTGATATTATTAAAGCATACAAGGTTGGTGGTATACCATTATGGATGGCTGCAGTAAATAATTATATTTCTGCTACTATTCATTTGTTTATTACAAGTACGATTATGTTAATAATAGCTCCAATAGCTTTTAAAGCAAAAATACCAGAAAATATTGGATTATACTTCTTGTCACTAGCTTTGTTTATTGTTGTAAGTGTATCTATCGGAACTACATTAGGTCTGTTAATAAAAAATACATCTAGGTTAACGATGTTCTCTCAATTACTTTTTTTACCATCACTTATGTTGTCTGGGATTATGTTTTCAACGGATTTATTGCCAACATTTCTTGAAAATTCAGGAAAAATATTCCCAGCAACATGGGGATTTAAATTAATGTCCAGTAGTATATTTGATTTTTCATACTTTTGGCCGTTAATCATAATGCTTTGTATAAGTACTGCTTTATGGATATTTTTGTTATCAAAAGTGGGTAAAGAATAGTTTGGACAACAATGTTGAATAGGGTAACTTAGTGTAAAATAGTTGTTGGACAAAAAACAAAAAAATATAGAGAATTACACTCCATTTGATATAATGTAATAAACCAACCACAAAAATCAAAGGAGGAATTCTCTATGAATAATATTATACAATTAATTATGGAAAAAGTTAAGGGAGAAATTGAAGAAAATGTAATTAAAGCACTTGAAGGTGATGCAAAGCTAGATAATATAGTGGATTCAGTAGGATAAATGGTAAATGATATTGGAATTAATACTCTCTTAGCAAGAATAGAATAATTAAATGAAACCATCTAGAAGTCACCTGAAAGAAAAGGAAGATATCATGTTCATAAAAAAAGTGTAGAAAGAACTTTAAATACAAGATTTGGAGAATTAGAATTTGAAAGAACATACTATAAAAATATATTAGAAAAAAGATGCTATAGAGTTAATAGATATAGCAATAAAAGAAACACCCTTTAAAAGTAAAAGAAAAGCTATGAAAAAAGCCAAAAGATATATAATAAACAATTGGGAAGGCATAAATAATTTATTTAAAGAAGAAAAGTATAGATGCAGTGCAGAAGGACATATAAGCCATATACTCTCAGCAAGGTTAAGTTCAAGACCAATGGGATGGAGTGTAATAGGAGCCGATGAAATGGCAAGACTAAGAGCATACAAAGCAAATGGTGGTAGTATAAAAGAATACTATAGAAATCTAAGAACACAAAGAAAAAAAGAACAAAGAATATTTAATCTTGATAAAAAAGTAGTAGAGAAAGTTAAAAGAACTTACAATACAACAGATCCAGATGAGATGATAGATATGTCTTATCTATCTAAAACTAATGGAAGATGGATTAAAGATAGGCTAAAAGCTTCAAGTTTTTAAGAAAAGAATGTATAAAAAATACAATAAACCTTTTAAATCCAAGAAAAATAAAAATATAGTTTTGGGAGGATATTATATGCTTAAATATGAAAAAAAACTTAATTTAGATAAACATTATGAAAAATTAATAAAAAACGATAAACTAAAAAATTTCTATAGTGTTTTATTAGGAATTATTTCTTATATCTTTCTGTATTTCATTGCTAAATATGTGCTAACTTTTTTGCCGGATTTTCAACCTTGGGGTGATTTTGAAGTTTGGTTTTATATTGGTAGGATAGAAATTTCAAAAGTTGATTTAGTGTATTTTTTATATGGACTTTTATTATCAGTTTATGGGTTAAGAAAACTTTTGAAAATAACAATACAAAATCATAGTGTGAAAGATAAAAGAGATAATATACCTAAAAGTCTTTTAATTAATGGTTTCTATTCAAAGGTAAGGCATCCAATGTATGGAACTTTCATTATTTTATATGCTGGATTTATGCTTTCTCTAAAATCTTTAATTGGAGTAATAATTGCTCTTATAATTATTTTTGTTCAATATTTAAATGCTTTTTATGAAGAAAGGAAAAAACTTATACCAATTTTTCGAGAAGAATATGAATTTTATACTAATAATGTTCAAAGTATGCTTTTAATAAAATTTGATTTTTTTGCTGTTATTATTGGTATTTTATTTAATACTATCGGATTTGTATTTTAATTAGTAATTTAACTGCTTTAACTCTATCTTCATATGAAAACACGAACAACCTCCTTATGACTTTTTAAGTCCAGGTTTTTGTCCGCACCTCCTTTAGGGGAAATTTCAATTGACAAATACAACTTGATTTCCAACAGTAACTAATGATGGAATCTCAATATTTTCTAAATCTTTTAGTATATCAATTTCATTAATAGCTTTTCTAGCCAAAATCAACTGATTGTAATCAACATTAAGACTTGTTTTTTCAAAGTACTTTTTAGCATTTTCAGATACATTTTTATAAGCAGAAGCAATTATCTTTGCTCCGGTTTTCTTAGGTAAATATTTAAAAATTTTAAATCCAAATATCTGTAACTTGCCTATTAATTTTTCCTTAGTAGAATTTAATTCTCCGAAGCTATCTACAACTATTAGATTTTTTACTCTATTTGAGTAATCAACAACAAATTGTTGTGCTATTACTACTCCCATACTTACTCCCACTATTATTATTTTTTCAATATTAAAATGATTTAATATTTCTTTTATATCCTATGTAAAATCAGCCAATTTTAGATGCTTTACTTTAGAACTTTCTCCATGACCTCTCATTTCAGGTATAATAACAAAAAATCCATTGGCTTTATAACTTTCAATTTGAGGCCTAAACATTTCATAGTCTGCACCTATTCCATGCAATAAAAGTATTGCCGGATTGTTTTTATCTCCATAAGTTTTAACATTAATATTTATACCAGATTGAATCTCTATAAACATAATAATCCTCCTTATAATCATTAAAATCTATTATTTATCTTATAATTATATTTTTGTTGCTAAACCAAAAAATTAATCAAACAAAATATTATTTATAAATATATCCATATTCCAAAATGATTTTATCTTTAATAATCAATCCATTTATATCTTTCAGGCCACCTAAAACTATTTTTATTTTTTCATCTTTATATATAATTCTGTTAAATTTAATAATAATTGTTTTATTGTTTTCCCAGATTATATCTATAGAAAGTTTTTCAAAATAATTATTTTGGGAAATAGAATACAAACTACTTTCTTTTAATTTCTTTTCCATAGGGTAATCAAACTCAATTATAATTTTGCTGTCTTTTTTATTTATTTCTTCTATTGAGTTGGTCGGAACTATGTTTTTTATATTTGCAGAAGATATATGTTTAGTATTCAATCCAAAATATGAAGATATTAGTATTGATATAATTATTATAGGCAATGATAATACTGCTATTTTATAATACAATATATTTTTTTCTTGAATTTTATGCTTTCCTTTAGGAATATCCTCTATTCTTTTTTTTATAAAATCTTTCCATAAAAAGCAAAAGAAAAAACCTAATATAACACTAATTAAATGGGATTTAATTCCTACTGAAAGTCCTTCATGTATTATAAAATCTGATATTGTTATAAAAACCCATGAATAAATTATTAATATTATAAATACATAAAACAAAATTTCTTTCGATAATTGCTTTTTATTATTTCTCCATAAAATAAATACTATGTACACAGTAATAGATGTGTAAGACCAAATAATGCCAGATCCACCATTTCCATATAGACCATTCATGTAAAATAATGATATGTAAAATGTTATTATTGAAAATAAATTTAAAGTTAAAAATTTTTTAGCTCCTAAAACTCTCTCGACAATTATTCCAAAAAAACTAATAATTACTACGTTTGTCAATAAATGAAAAATAATTGGTACATTGTAACTACCGTGTTGAAATATTAATGTCAAATACTGCCATATATAATATTTGTTCTTTGTGCCACCCAAAACATAATTTAAATTAGGAAAAAAATATGTTGGTACAGTTACTAGAAGACAGCAAGCTATAAAAACAATTGAAAAATAAGGAAATCCTAATTTTTTACGATAATAAATATCCGATAACATTTCTTTCTCCTATATTATTTATTATTTCATTATATAAAATTAAAATTAAGTTTTCAATTAATATAAAGAATCGCAAAAAAATCGCAAAAAATAATTACTTTAATAATACTATATAGTTATTGTTGATAATTTTTTTAAAAAACATTTAAAGCTTGTATATATATATTTAGCTTTATTATCTGCTATTTGTTTTACAGCATCTCATCTACCCTCTATAATTATGCTTTTAGTAGTTAATAAAATTCCAGATACATATAATATTTTGAGTTAATAAATTAACCTGAGATCTATCAAGGTATGCGTAGCCCTGATATTATTCATATAATTACTTTATAATAAACTAAATTACGGTGAACCGTATCATAAATGATTATTTGAATTTTGCTTATTATATATTAAGACAAATTCAATCTTTATTAACTTGAAACTTTTAAGATACACATAATGATAATAGTACATATTAAATTCAAGTATACATTATAATCATAATGTAATAGTCTTTAAATATGATCTTTTAGTTTTCTTTTTTAAAGTATTCTACACCCATAACTATTAATCCAAGTATCAAAAATATAAATCCGATGAACATTGGAATCACCATATTCAACTCGATAACAGTTGTTAAAAAGCGACCTGGAGGTGTTGGCCAACTTGAAGTCAAGTTATTGCCTACAAAAACTATTGTTGCTAACCCCCATATCGTACCAATTAATGATAAAAATCCACCTATCAAAACCTTTTTCATTCCATTCACTCCCTTCTGTAAAATAATAATCTTTATTACAGCATTTATTTACTAATATTTATTAACATATTTTTTGTTTTATAACAAAATTAAAGGATTTTTTTGCATAATAGTTTTAATTCATATTTGCTTTTATTTTATGTTGTTATCACTTATGAACAATCCACTAATAACCATAATAATTCCAAGGGAAAATGATATTATTACTGGTATAGTTAAAAATAACCATTGAGCTATGTCTATTAAAAGAATGGAACAAATAGTGAATATTAAAAATCCAATTCCACCTAAAATGATTTTAATTGATTTCATCTTATGCCTCCTCGTGTGATATAGATATCTTATAATATTGATATGATACTCCAAAGTAGGCAGCTTAATTAATTAAATATAAGTCGTATATCTTACAATAAAGATCTTATAACTCTCGATTGAAGTAAAATAATTTAAAAACTGCTTGTGAATATAATACCTAATAACACTTTATATATCAATTAAGTTTTTATTAATAATAATTATTGTATTTATCAGCCGAAAGTGTAAACAATAATATATAACAAAAAAAGACGAGAAATATTCAAGTTTAAGAAAGATTTTTCAATAATCTAATTTATTTTTAATTATATTAAAATTATTATTAAATATTGACTTTGATAATGTTAAATGATATATTTAATATTATTAAAGAAAGGAAGGTATTATAATGTCGATAGAGATGGTTCCAGAATGGATGGCAAACCTGGACGATGAAGATATAGCATTCATGAAAAAATTTATTCTATCATCTGGCTCACTTAAAGAAATTGCTAATTTATATGGTGTAACCTATCCAACTGTTCGTTTAAGACTAGATAAACTCATACAAAAAATTCAAATAAATGAAAAAACTGCAAATGAACCTTATATTTCCTTGATTAAAAGATTTGCAGTTGATGAAAAGATAGATTTTGATACTGCTAAAGTTTTAATTAATGAGTATAAAAAAACCAAGAAGGAGGATATATAGATGATTAATATGATAATTGCTTTATTAGTATTTTTATTATTTGCTGGAGGGATTGTTTGGTTACAAATATTCTTATCTAAAAAGAATAATAAATGGTTTGGATTAATTCTTCCTTTCATTTGTTTGATGTTTTCTCTATTGATAGTACTTAATATTTCAACCTACAGTTCAATACAAACTACTGTAACAGAGACAGTTGATGGGGTTGTAATAAGTGAAGAAACCAAGCAGATAGAATCAGAAAAGCCAGGTATGTTAACTATTCTTGGAACTATTATTCCTGTTTTCATAATATCAAATATTCCAACAATTATTTTACTAGCAATATATTATGCTAGTAGAGAAAAGCTAAGGATAAGAAATCAATTAGATAAGATGAATATTCAAGATTTAGAATAATAGATTAAAGCTTTTAGGAATAAATTTTCCATAAGAAATACAAATGAAAAAGTTTGGATGATAGATTTTAAAAAAGGATATCTGCGACTTATATTTGTGCTTTATAGAATTTATTAGGTGTTTATTCTAGTAAAGTTGATTTAATATTAGGATTATTACTTTAAAATGATATATGGAATTTTCTCTTTAAAAAACCAGTATCTTTGTTAGAAATATACTGGTTTTATTTTGAAGTAAATTATGTTATGGTGAACCTTATCATAAGTGACCAATAGTGTTACTATTGACTCTATTGTTACTTTTTTTATTTTTATGAAAATCTTTATATCCTTTCCAAATATACTTATTGTAGTTCTATTTAAGTATATTTGGAAAATAAATTCTAACCTTATAGTTCTAATAATTCTTTTAATTTTTTAATTATACTTTCATATGATATTCCCTTAGAATAAGGATAATCTTTCGTGTATTTAATCCATCTTTTTTCTAATTCAATACTTCTT
>CAYMUD010000019.1:0-16368 GCA_964393495.1 uncultured Clostridia bacterium
TGGCTAGAATTAAAAGAGGTTTAAATGCAAAGAAAAACCACAAAAAAGTATTAAAGTTAGCAAAAGGATACTATGGAGCAAAAAGTAATCAGTTTAAAATGGCAAACCAAGCAGTGATGAAGTCCTTATCCTATGCGTATACTGGAAGAAAACTTAGAAAAAGAGATTTAAGAAGATTATGGATTACTAGAATAAATGCAGCTTCTAGAATACACGGAATGTCTTACAGTAGATTTATAAATGCATTAAAGAAAAATGACATTGAAATAAACAGAAAAATGCTTTCAGAAATGGCTGTAAACGACCCAGAGGGTTTTAAAACTTTAGTAGAATCTGTAAAGTAAATTTTTTTAGAGACTGTCAAAGGCAGTCTTTTTTCTTTTAAATTAAATAATTAAATGCTATAATAATGAGTGAACATTTAGGAGGACTGTATGAATAATCCGAATAAAAATTATGATAGTTTAAAATTGAATCCTTCTCACTTTTTAATACTATGGTTTGGGATAACGATCTTGACTGGAGCTACTCTTTTGAACCTTCCTTTTGCTTCTATTGATGGAAACAGCATAGGTTTTATAGATGCCTTATTTACTTCAGCCTCAGCAGTTTGTGTTACGGGTCTAATAGTAGTTAATACAGCAGCTCACTGGACTTTATTTGGGAAAATAGTTATTTTAATACTTATTCAAATTGGTGGACTGGGAATTATGACTATGGCAACTTTAATAGCATTTCTTTTAGGAAGAAGAATTACTTTGAAAGATAGACTTTTAATAAGAGAAGAGTTAAATGCTACAACTTTACAAGGGATAGTACTATTAACTAAAAGAGTTTTGTTTATGACAATAGGTATAGAGGCAATAGGTGCTGTATTTTTATCTTTTTCATTTACCAAAGAAATGGGCATGATAAAAGGGATATGGTATTCTATTTTTCATGCTGTCTCTGCTTTTTGTAATGCAGGATTTGATATTACTGGTAATAGTCTCGTAGATTATACAGATGATATTATCGTTAATATTACGGTGATGCTGCTTATAGTTTTAGGAGGAATAGGATTTTATGTGTTTATGGAGGTGTTAAGAGAAAGAAGATTTAGATACTTTTCTCTGCACACAAAATTAGTTCTTATAACAACAACAATATTGATAATTTTTGGTGCTATACTAGTTTTAGTGATGGAATATAATAATCCTGCAACCTTAGGGTTATTAAATGTTAAAGATAAGATAATGGCATCTTTTTTTCAATCAGTTACTCCAAGAACTGCTGGATTTAATACTATTGATACGGCTGGCTTAAAATATTCTACATCATTCTTAATTATAATATTAATGTTTATTGGTGGTTCTCCAGGTTCAACAGCGGGAGGTATTAAAACCACAACAACCGGAATAATTATAATATCAACATATAGGTTAGTTATGGGCTACGAAGATATAGAATTTTTCAAGAAAAGAATAGATTTAAAAACAGTCATTAGAGCTTTATCTGTAGTCACGATAGCTACCTTTGTAGTTGCAGTTGTTACTATTATTTTATCGATTACAGAAATTAATAGTGGTTTTACATTCCACGATGTATTCTTTGAGGTAATCTCAGCTTTTGGAACAGTAGGACTAAGTAGAGGATTAACTCCCAACCTATCTAATATAGGAAGGATTATAATAACTTTTACAATGTTTATAGGAAGAATAGGTCCTCTAACAATTGCTTTTGCAATAGCCCAAGGACAGGACAAAAATAAAGGAAATTATAGATTCCCAATAGGAAAAATACTTGTAGGATAAGGAGGAAATTATGAAACAATTCGTAGTTATAGGATGCGGTAGATTTGGGTCAAGTGTAGCAAAAACTTTGTGTAAATTAGGATATGATGTATTAGCAATCGATAAAGATCCTGATAAGGTTCAAGAAATATCTGAATATGTTACTCATTCAGTACAAGCAGATGCAGTAGACGAAAAAGCATTAAAAACTCTTGGTATTAGAAATTTTGATGTGGCTATAGTTACTATAGGTTCTGATGTTCAGGCTTCTATAATGGGAACCTTAATTGCAAAGGAATTAGGTGTTAAAAAGGTTATTTCTAAGGCTCAAAATGAACTTCACGGAAAGGTTCTATATAAAATAGGTGCAAATAAAGTAATTTTTCCTGAGAGAGATATAGGTATAAGAGTTGCCCACAATTTAGTTTCATCGAACATATTAGATGTAATAGAATTTGCACCGGATTATACTATAATAGAAGTTGCTGCAAAAGAAGAATGGGAAGATAAATCTTTAAAAGATTTACAACTACCCAAAATATATGGCGTAAGTGTAATGGCAATTAAAACTGGAGAAGATGTAAACATATCACCATATGCAGAAGATATTATTAAAAGAGGAGATACATTAATAGTAATAGGAGATAATGTTAGCTTGAAGAAATTAGAAGAAAAAGAAAATGATAAAAAGTAAGAATAATTCAAAAATAAAATTATTAAGGAATTTACAATTAAAAAAATACAGACATAAATATAAAAAGTATTTGGTAGAAGGATATCAAATATCTTTAGATTATTTAAAATATTCTAATAATATAGATTTTGCTCTAGTTTCAGAAGAGTTTAATAAGCTGGATGATGTAAAAAAAATAAAGCAAAATTTAGAAATTCATATTGTAAAGAAAGATATATTTAACAAAACAAGCGATACTAAAAATAGTCAAGGTATAATCCTTGTAGTTAGTTTTGAGGATTATAAAATTGACGAAATAATTCAGAAAAAAAATATTATTCTAATAGATGGAATCCAAGATCCAGGTAATTTAGGAACTATAATTAGAACCGGTGACGCTTTTAATATTGGTGGAATAATAACTTTAGAAAACACTGTTGATTTATATAATAATAAGACGGTTAGAGCTTCAATGGGTTCTATATCGAGATTACCTATAGTAGTTTCTCATGATAATGATGAGATTTTGGAAAAACTTAAAATTTCAGGTTTTAAAATATTTTCTTCTACTCCAAGATATAATGTTAATATTAAGTATTTGGATTTTAAAGAAAAAATAGCTTTAGTTATTGGAAATGAAGGTAGTGGAGTTTCAGAAAAAATTCTTTGCAAATCACATGAGTTAGTAGGGATAGAGATGAAAGGTGATATAGAGTCACTCAACGCTGGTATAGCAGCTGCTATACTAATATACGAAATAACTAGTTGATATATAAAATTAATTTTGGTATAATTTATAAAAATATTAAATGCGATGATTGAGATTAAAAATTGGAGCAAATAGTGATAAAGAGAGTGTGTGTCAAGGCTGTAAACATATACCGCTATCCAGTTGACTTTCCCTCAATAGCAGATAGTCTGAAATTAGTAAGGTTATCCGGTTTGAACCGTTAAAAATATAAGTGAAAAGAAGAGTGGTACCGCGTCACTTCGCCTCTTAGGTGAAGTGTTTTATTTTTTGAAAGGAGATTTTTATGGAAGAAAAACTGCAAAAAATTCAAAAAAGTGCAATAAAAGAAATAAAAAATGTTGAAACAAAAGAAGAGATTGAAAGAATTAGAGTAAAATATTTAGGAAAAAAAGGTGAATTAACTTTGCTTTTGAGGGAGATGGGAAGTTTACCGAAAGAAAAAAGACCTATTATAGGGAAAATGGCAAATGAAGTAAGAACTATATTAGAAAAAAACATTGAAAAAAAGAAATATGAAATTGAAAATGTTGAAAAGAATAAAAGATTAGAGAAAGAAAAAATAGATATATCAATACCAGGGGATTTTCCCGACGTGGGGAAAAGACATCCTCTTTTAAAGGTTAAAGAGGAACTTGAAGATTTGTTTCTTAAAATGGGTTATGATGTAGTTGAAGGGCCTGAAATAGATACAGTTGAACATAATTTTGATGCTCTAAATGCTCCACCGGATCATCCCTCTAGGGATAAATCAGACACTTTTTATATTAATGATGAACTTCTTTTAAGAACTCAAACTTCGCCGGTACAGATACGAGTAATGAAAGAGCAAAAACCTCCGATAAGAATAGTTTCAGCAGGAAGGACTTTTAGATTTGATGAAGTAGATGATACTCATTCACCTATGTTTCATCAAATGGAATGTCTAGTAGTGGATAAGAATGTAACTTTAGCTAACTTAAAAGATTCAATAAATCATTTTGTTAAGGAATTATTTGGCGATGATATGAAAACTAGATTTAGACCTCATAATTTTCCTTTTACAGAACCAAGTGCGGAAGTAGATGTATCTTGTTTAGTATGTAAAGGTGAAGGCTGTGAAGCTTGCAGCTATACTGGATGGAGCATGGAACTTTTAGGTTGTGGTATGGTTCACCCAAAGGTTCTTGAAAACTGCGGAATAGATCCAAATGTATACTCAGGATATGCCTTTGGTATGGGAATAGATAGAGTTACTATGGTGAAGCATAAAATTAACGATATTAGACTACTATTTGAAAATGATATAAGATTTTTAAAACAATTCTAAGGAGGTATATATGTTAGTACCGATAAACTGGTTGAAAGAATATGTGGATATAAATACAGATATAAGAAATTTATCTGACAAGTTAACTATGACAGGAACACACGTGGATTCTATAATAAATATGGATAAAAATATCAAAAATACTTATGTAGGTAAAATCACAAAATTAGAATCACATCCAAATGCCGATAAGTTGCAAATAGTGTATGTGGATTTAGGAGATAAAAAAGTAAAGTTGATAACTGGAGCAAAAAATATTAGAGAAAATGATTTCGTCCCTGTTGCTATAGAAGGAGCTGTTTTACCTAATGGAATGGAAATTGAAAGGACTGATTTTAGAGGTATAGAATCTCAAGGAATGCTTTGTTCATATGAAGAACTTGGAATAGATAGTTCTTTAGTACCGAAAGAATCGAGAGATGGAATTATTATTATTAATGAAGAAGTTGAACTAGGAAAAGATATTGTCGATGTTTTGGATTTGAAAGGTTATATACTAGATTTAGAGATTACTTTTAATAGACCGGATTGTTTAAGTATGGTAGGAATAGGGAGAGAGACTGCGGCTTCATTAAACACTGAATTCAATTATCCTGAGATTAAAATCATTAATGAAGTAGATGATGTAAATGATTATGTTCAAGATATTGAAATATTAGATGAAGATTTATGTTCAAGATATTATAGTAGAGTAATAAAAGATGTAAAAGTAGGACCATCTCCTCTTTGGTTGCAGAGAAAAATAATGGATGCTGGAATTAGACCTATAAACAATATTGTGGATGCAACAAATTACGTAATGTTGGAATTGGGACAGCCTTTACATGCATTCGATTTAGATACTTTGGAAGGTAAGGTAGTTAAAGTAAGAAGAGCTAAAAGTGGAGAAGAAATAACAACACTAGACAAGCTGAATAGAAAATTAGATGAAGATATGCTGATTATTGCAGATGAATCGGTACCTCTTGGAATAGCAGGAGTTATGGGTGGCTTTGACTCTGAAGTGAGGAAAGATTCTAAGGTAATATTAATAGAAAGTGCAAATTTTGATGGTAAATCAGTAAGGGAAACTTCTAAGAAACTAGGACTTAGAAGTGAAGCATCTTCCAGAAATGAAAAAGATCTTTCTAATGAAATAGTAGTAGACGCTTGTAATAGAGTTTGCCAGTTAATAGAAAGTATTGGAGCAGGAACTATTGTTAAAGGGGTTATAGATAAAGGAGAAAAAGAATCTAAGATTAAAGAAGTATCTATGAAACCTCAAAGTTGCAATAATTTATTGGGAACAGATATTAGAGATGAGAAAATGCTCCAAATTTTAAACTCTTTATATATAGAAAGCAGACTAGAAAAAGAGAAAATAATTTCTAAAATACCAAGCTTTAGAAAGGATTTGAAAATAGAAGCAGATTTAATAGAAGAAGTTGGAAGAATACATGGTTTTCACAATATTCTACCAAAACCTTTAGAGGGAAACATATTGAAAGGTTCAAAATCAGAGCTAAGAAAAGTTGAAGACAAATGTAAGAATGTCCTATACGGATTAGGATTATATGAAATTACTACATATTCATTTATTAGTCCAAAAGAATATGATAGATTTAATGTTAAGAAAGATGATTCATTAAGAAATTATGTAGAAATAAGTAATCCTTTAGGGGAAGATTTTAGTTCTATGAGAACCACTCTAATGCCTAATATGCTTAAGGTTATATCTAAAAACTCAAATCACGGAATAAAAGAAGGTATGTTATTTGAAATAGGGAATACTTTTGAGAATAGTAATAAAACTATCCCCAATGAAATAAGAAAAGTAAGTATAGGAATGTATGGAAATTATGATTTTTATAGCTTGAAAGGTGTAGTAGAGAATTTATTAAATAAATTCGGTTTTAAATATAAATTTAAAGTAGAAAAAAATATTTCTTCTTTTCATCCAGGAAGAACCGCAAAGATTGTTTCAAACAATATTGAAATAGGACTAATGGGTGAAACACATCCCGACGTTAGAGAAAATTATGAAATAGATGAGAGAACTTATTTAGCAGAAATTGATATACATAAAATATTAGAGAATAAAATTGAAGAAAAAACTTACAAGGAAATAGCTAAATATCCTTCAGTAACTCGTGATATATCAATAGTTGTAGATGAAGACATATTAGTTGGAGATATAATTGAGGAAGTTGAAGCTATGTCTATAGATAATCTTGAGAAGATTGAAATGTTTGATATTTACAGAGGAAAAAACATAGAGAATGGAAAGAAAAGCTTAGCGTATACTATGGTTTTTAGATCTTCAGATAAAACTTTGTTGGAAGAAGAAGTTAATGGCAAGTACGACAAAATACTTGAAAGATTGAAAAAATTGTTTAATGCTAAACTAAGATAATTGGAGTTGATTATATGGATATTAATCCCGTAGCATTTTCTATATTTAACATTGATATAATGTGGTATGGAATTTTAATAGGATCAGGAGTATTAATTGGAACTTTATTGGCACTAAGAGAAGCTAGAAGAATAGGATTTAGAGATGAAGACTTAATGGATTTGTTAATAATTGCAATTCCTTCCGCTATAATAGGTGCTAGATTGTATTATGTCATTTTTCAATTTGACTATTATAAAAATAATTTTTTAGAAATTTTCAATATAAGAGGTGGAGGACTGGCTATTCACGGTGGTATTATAGCAGCTGTTTTAGTTGGTGCTATATTCTGCAAGATAAGAAAGGTTAATTTTTGGCAGATAGCAGATATAACTGCACCAAGTATTATTCTAGGACAGGCAATAGGTAGGTGGGGTAATTTTATTAATCAAGAAGCTTACGGAACAGTAACAGATCTACCTTGGGGTATAATTATAAATGGACAAAAAGTTCACCCAACATTCCTTTATGAATCATTGTGGAATATAGTGGTTTTTATATTTTTACTCTGGTATAGAAGAAAAGCAAGAAAAAAAGATGGAGAAGTCTTCTTACTCTACGCTATACTTTACTCAATTGGCAGATTTTTTGTTGAAGGTTTAAGGACGGATAGCCTTATGTTTGGAGACTTTAGAGTCGCTCAGCTAATTAGTATAATTATAGTAGTAACTATGACAGGTGTTTTCATTAAAAATAGAAAATAATTAATTTTAAAAAAAATCAAGCCGAGGCTTGATTTTTTTTTGTGTTTTTTTTATTAAAGTGGTATAATAAACCCATTAAGTGGTACGATATACCCATAAGGTGGTAGATTATGTTTACAGGAGAATTTTTCCATAATATTGATAGAAAGGGTAGATTAATAATACCTGCTAAATTTAGATATGATTTAGGAGAGACTTTTTATTTAGGGAAAGGCTTTGATAAAAGTTTGCTTATATATCCTGAAGACACTTGGAAAGAATTCACTGAAAAGTTAAAAAAACTATCAATATTGAGTACGGAACATAGATATTTTTCAAGAAGATTTTTATCAGGCTTTAATGAATGTAGTATTGATAAGCAAGGAAGAATTCTTGTTCCTCCTAATTTAAGAGATTACAGCGAAATGAATGAAGAAACAGTCATTATTGGTGTTTTAGATAGAATAGAAATTTGGAATAAAGATAATTGGGATATTTATTCTAATGCTGAGGATATGGACTTTAACGAAATAGCGGAAAAAATGAATGATTTAGGATTGGACTTATAGGAGGTATATATGAATTTTCATCATGAACCAGTAATGTTAAATGAAATAATAGAAGGCTTAAACATTAAAGAAGATGGAATATATGTAGATTGTACTCTTGGTGGAGGAGGACATACTAAAGAGATATCTAAAAAAGCTTGTAAAGGTAGAGTGATAGCCGTAGATAGAGATATCGAAGCTGTTAAGAATTTTCACAAAGAAGAAGATATATATACTAATGTTACAGTTGTTCAAGATAATTTCCTTAATATTGATAAGGTGTTAGATAAATTGGATATAGAAAAAATTGATGGTGCATTAATTGACCTTGGAGTATCATCACATCAGTTAGATACTCCTGAAAGAGGTTTTTCCTACAATGAAAATTATGAGTTGGACATGAGAATGAATGGTGACCAAAAACTTTCAGCGAGACATATTGTTAATGGATATACAAAAGAAGAATTGAGGAGCATTATATACAAATACGGCGAAGAAAAATGGGCGGATAGAATTGCTGAATTTATTGTTAAAGAAAGAGAAGAAAAATTTATAGAAACCACCTTTGATTTAGTTAAAATAATAAAAAAAGCAATACCAAAATCAGCTAGAGTGGACGGACCACATCCAGCTAAAAGAACTTTTCAAGCAATAAGAATAGAAGTAAATAAGGAATTAGATGTAATTGAACCTACTATCAAAACAATAGTTAGCAAACTTAAGAAAGACGGTATTATATGTGTTATAACATTTCATTCTCTTGAAGATAGAATTGTTAAGAACACTTTTAAGTGGCTTCAAAAAGACTGTATATGCCCTCCGAAACAACCTATTTGTAATTGCAATAAGAAAAAAGAAATTAAGATAATAACAAAAAAACCTATAGAAGCCTCAAAAGAAGAATTAAATTACAATCCTAGAGCTAGAAGTGCAAAATTACGTATCGCAAAAAAAATATAAGGAGTGTTATTATGGCAACTATACAAAGTGAAAGAATCCCAAAAAGAAAAGTTAAAACTAAAAAAAGAAAAACATTTAAAATTAGTACACAATTTAAATATTTTTCATATTTGTTAATTGCTTTTATTTTAGGCTTAACAATAATATATAATTATGCTATAATAACTCAGACTCGTATGGAAATTGACGATATAAATAAAGAAATAAATACACTGAGTAAAGAAAAAGAGGATATGCTTGTATTAATTGAAAGTGCTAAAAATACTGGTATTATAGAAGAAAATGCTAAAAATTTTCTTGGTATGGACTATCCTGACTTAAGTCAAAGAACTTTTATTGAAGTAGCTTATTCGAAAGAAATAAAAGAAGTAGCTATGGAGAATTCAGATCAGATAGCACTAGATAATATTTTCAGAAAAACTTTTTCTCTAATTAAAGATTGATAGATTTGAGGAGAAAACTATGAAAAGGCCAAATTTAAAAATACGGAAGAGAATCATTTTTTTAATGTTTCTCTTTTTTCTTATTGTAATTGCATTAATAGTTAGGTTAGGATATATACAGTTGATTAAGGGAGAAGAATACAAGAAAGAAGCTTACGAACAATGGTCTAGAGATATTACGCTTAATCCCGTTAGAGGAGTGATTTATGATTCAAAAGGCAAAAAACTAGGGATGAGTATAGGCAGAGATACAGTTGTCTGTTGGCCAGATGATGTAAAAAAGTTGGAAATAGATTATAGTGATATAGCTATAAATGAAGAAAATCTTTTTGAAGAATTCTTTATGAAATTAGTTAATCCAAACTATGTAGAAATAGATGAAAAAGTAGAACTAGAACCCGAAGAAAAACAAACACCAGATAGAATTGCTGTAATTTTATCTGAAATTCTAGAAATAGAAGAAGAAAAAATATATGAAATGATTACCAGTGATGAAAATTATGTTACAATAAAAAGATGGATTTCCATAGACCAGGCAAAGAAAATCAAAGAGGCTAATTTAGTTGGGATAGGTTTAATTGAAGATAGTAAGAGAGTTTATCCCCATGGAGATTTTTTATCTCATGTGTTAGGATTCACAAATATAGATCAAGTAGGTATGTACGGAATTGAAAGCGTATATAACACACAGCTTCAGGGAATACCAAGCAGACAAATTGTTAATACAGACTCAAAAGGTAGAGTATTGCCCTACGGATATGAGGAGTATTTTGAAGGAGAAGAAGGTTTAAATGTAGTTTTAACAATAAATGAAACAATCCAGCATTTTGCAGAAGATGCACTAGAGAAAGGGTTTATTGATAATAATGCTAAAAGTGCTAATATAATAATTATGGACCCAAACAATGGAGAGATTTTAGCAATGGCAGGGTTACCGGAATATAATCCAAATGAACCTAGAAAATTACCTTCAAATATCAATGCCGATAATTTAACACAGGAGGAACTTCAGAATTTATGGTTTAAATATTGGCGTAATCCTGTTGTCAACGATATTTATGAACCTGGATCGACATTTAAGCTTATTACTGCCGCCATAGCTTTAGAAGAAAATAGAATTGATTTAGATACAAACTTTCATTGTGATGGTTATGTTACTCAAATAGAAAGTAACTCAACAATTAAATGTTGGAGATATTACAATCCTCATGGAGATCAAAATTTATTTGAGGCTCTTCAAAATTCTTGTAATGATGCTTTGGCAGAAATAGGATTAGCAATAGGAAAAGAAACTTTTTATGACTATGTAAAGGCTTTAGGCTTTGGGGAAAAAACCAACATTGAACTCAATGGTGAAGCAGAAGGAATTGTGAATATACCTGAAAATATGAAGGATGTAAATCTTGTAACTCAATCTTTTGGTCAAGGAATATCTGTAACTCAACTTCAACTTGCTACGGCTTTATCTGCAGTTAGTAATGGTGGATACTTATATGAACCTCACCTAGTAAAAAACTTAGTTGACCAAGACGGAAATATAGTAATGGAAGTAGAACCCAAGGTGGTAAGAAGAGTTTTTTCTCAAGATACATCTGATAAAATGCTTATGGCAATGGAGTCAGTGGTATCTGAAGGTTCTGGAAGAAGCGCTTCTGTGGCAGGTTATAGTGTAGGTGGAAAGACTGGAACGGCTCAAAAGGTTATAGATGGGAAATATGCTGATGAAAAATATATAACATCTTTTGTGGCTGTGGCTCCTACTTATAATCCGGAAATTTTGGTAATTATGTCAATAGATGAACCTAAAGAATCCTACTATGCTTCTACAATCGTAGCTCCTTTAATAGGAGAAATAATAGAAAGTACAATGCAGTATCTAAATATAGAGCCAAGATATGATGAAGAAGAACTAGAAAAAATTGAAAAATCTTTTGTTAAAGTGCCTAATTTAGAAGGGTTAAGTATTAAAGAAGCTAGTGAAATGCTTACAAAATTAGGTTTAAAACACAATATAACCATGGAAATATCTGAAGATACTATAGTAAAAAAACAGTACCCAAAAACTGGAACGGAAATTTTGCAAAATTCTATGATAACTTTAATACTAAACTAAATTGAGGTAAAAAAATGAAATTAGATAAAATTCTTAAAAGTATTAGTTATAAAAAAAGAAACGAATTTTTAAAAGAGTATGATATAGAAATCAGTAGTATTACAAATGATTCAAGAGAAGTTGACGCAAAAACTATTTTTGTTGCTATTGAAGGATTTAAAAAAGATGGTCATGACTATATAAAGGACGCAATAAGCAGAGGAGCAAAAGTAATATTATGTGAAAAGGAAGAATTTTTAAAAGAAAATGCATCGGTTTTTATAATTGAAAATCCAAGGAAGTTACTTTCAAAATTATCAAATTTAATTTATAGAGAACCTTCTAAAAAATTAAATTTAGTTGGAGTTACAGGAACAAATGGTAAAACCAGCATCACTTATATATTGGATTATATATTTAAAGACAATAATTATAAAACTGGAATTATAGGTACTATGGGAGCTGTGATTGATGGAGGAAAATATGTTCTAAATAATACAACTCCAGAATCTAATCAGCTTCATAGTCTTATGAAAGAAATGGTTGATAAAAAAATCAAAAATTGTTTTATAGAAGTATCCTCTCACTCAACTAAATTAAATAGAGTAGATGATATATCATTTAATATTGGAATCTTTACTAATCTAACAAAAGACCACTTAGATTTTCATAAAACCATGGAAGATTACTATCAAGCTAAGAAGGCCTTCTTTTACAAAGTAGATAAAGCAATAGTCAATATAGATGATAAATACGGATTTAGATTATATAAAGAACTTAAAAAAGATAATATAGATGTTGTAAGTTATAGCTTAAATAAAAAGTCGGATTATAAAGCAGATATTAAAGATACAAGTATAAATGGTACATATTTCGACATGGTTACAAAAAATAAATCTTATGAATTTAAAATTAATACACCAGGGAAATTTAGTGTATACAATACTTTAGCTTGTATAATAGCCGCAGATTTATCAGGAATAAAAATTGATAAAATCAAAAAATCTTTAGAAAGTTTCAAAGGTGTAATTGGTAGATTTGAGGTTATAAATACAGAGTTAGATTGTACAATAATACTGGATTTTGCACATACTCCAGATGGGTTAGAAAAGATAATGGAAACTATAGATCAGGTTGCAAAAGGAAGAAAAATCGTAATGTTTGGAGCAGGCGGTGAAAGAGATATTTCTCGAAGATCTCTTATGGGAGAGGTTGCTGGAAGATATTGCCATATGTGTTATTTAACATCGGATAATCCAAGACATGAAGAACCTAAATCTATTTGCGAAGAGATAGCAGAAGGAGTAAAAAAATATCATAATAATTATAAAATCATTGTAGATAGAAAAGAAGCAATAAATTATATTATAGATAATTATCAAAAAAATGATATTATATTATTAGCAGGAAAATCAACAGAACCATATCAAGCCATAGAAGATAAAAAGATTCCTTATGATGAAAGAGATATAACTATGAAAGCTATTATTAAAAAAGAAATTAATATGAAAGGTTAATAATATGATAGGAGATATTTTTGCATCATTTATTATAAGTTTTTTCTTAGCAATAATTTTAATACCAATAAATATTTTTGTTTTTAAGAGACTAAACTACAGACAGTATATTAGGGAAGAAGGACCTTCTTCACATATAAAGAAAAGTGGGACTCCCACTATGGGAGGAATAGGAATAATTTTATCGATTTTGATAGGGGTATCTATTTACGTGGATATCGATTCGAATTATATTTTTTTCTGTCTCAGTTTAATGGGATTTGGTTTAATAGGCTTTATAGATGATTTCATTAAAGTAAGTTTAAAAAGGAATTTAGGATTTAAAGCATATCAAAAAATTCTTGGACAGATATTATTTTCATTGCTAATCGTTTTATTCTATGTTTTTAATAATCCGGACTATTCTCAACTGGTGATACCTTTTACAAGGAGTTCAATGGATTTAGGAATATTTTATATTCCATTTGCTATTTTTGTTATATTGGGGCTTGTTAATAGTGTTAACTTAACAGATGGATTAGATGGTCTTTCTTCAGGCATTACAGTAATAGTTACTCTAACTTTAACTTATATTTTGTATAATAATCTTCCAATTATTAATAATAACAGCATTATATATTCTATAAGTATAGCAGGAGCTACTTTAGGTTTTTTAATTTACAATAAATATCCTGCTAAAATTTTCATGGGTGATGTTGGTTCCCTTGCATTAGGGGGGGCTTTATCTTATATTTTTTTAGTTAATAAATTGCTGCTTGTAATACCTATATTGGGAGGGGTATATTTTTTGGAATCTCTTTCAGTTATAATACAGGTGATATCTTATAAAACTAGAAAGAAAAGAGTATTTTTAATGAGCCCTATTCATCATCATTTCGAAGAGTTGGGATGGAAGGAGACAAAGGTAGTGAAGGTTTTTGTATTTGCCGGAGTTATATTTAGTATAATAACAATAATTGGAGTATAGGAGAATTATATGAAAAATCAAAATATTTTAATATACGGAACAGGAATATCTGGAATAGCAGCAATATTATCCTTAAATAATTTAGGTAATAATATTTTTGTTTTTGATGATAAAAAATCTATAAAAGAATTAAATAATATTGAAGAAATTAAAAAGGTTAAATTTGAAGTTGTAGATATAATAGAAAGTATTGATTTCAAAAAAATAGATATTATAGTTAAAAGTCCAAGTGTTCCTATGGATTCAGAACTTGTGTTGAGGGCATTAGAAAAAAATATACCAGTAGTTAGTGATATAGAAATGGCTTACAGTTTGACAAGTAAGGATTTTATTGTAATAACAGGTACTAATGGTAAAACTACAACAACTACTTTAGTTCATAAAATAATTTCTGATAATAATATAAAAGCAGGTTTAACAGGAAATGTAGGTTCTGGAATACTATCTGATATTTTTAAAGAAAAAGATATTTTCGTAGTGGAAGGAAGTAGCTACCAATTAGAAAGCACTTATAGTCTAAAGCCAAAAGTTGGAGTAATAACAAATATAACTCCAGATCATTTAAAATGGCACGGGAATTTTAATAATTACATAAATGCAAAATTAAATATTTTCAAAAACCAAGATGGAAAAGATTTTGCTGTTTTGAATTATGAGGATAAGGTTATTAGACAGAATTTAGATAAAATAAATTCAAAAATTATATTTTTTAGTTCAAAACAAGAAATTGATGAAGGTATATTCATAAAAAACGAGAAGATAGTCTATAAGACTAAATGTGATATAGTAGAAATAATTAAATTAGAAGAAATAAATATTCCTGGAGAACATAATATAGAAAACATTATGGCTTCAATAGGTGTAGCAATAGCATTAAAACTTTCAATAAAAAAACTAAGAAATTCTATTATAGCTTTTAAAGGTGTTGAACATAGATTAGAACATGTTCACTCATCCATTAAAAAGGTGGAATTTTATAACGATTCCAAGGGAACAAATCCCGACTCGACAATAAAAGCCGTTGAAGCCTTAAAAGAAAACATTGTTATAATACTAGGAGGATATAATAAGAATAGTGATTTTAGCGAATTAATAATGAATTTCTGTAATAGGGTTAAATATGTAGTGGTAATGGGAGAAACAAAAAAACTAATTATAAAATCTTTAGATAAGCATAATTTCAATAATTATGAAGTTGTCGATAATTTAGAGGAAGCAGTAAAGGTAGCTTATAATAATGCTGATCTAGGAGATAAAATATTATTATCTCCAGCTTGTGCAAGCTGGGATATGTATAATAGCTTTGAAGAAAGAGGAGAGCATTTTAAAAAAATAGTTAGTTCACTAGAAAAGGAAGATATATATGGAAAAGGCCAATAAATCAATAGACTGGGTTTTGTTAATATTTGTAATAGCTTTGGTTCTTATTGGATTTATGATGGTTTTCAGTTCTAGTTACCCAGACGGATATTACAATTATGGTGGTAATGGTTTTTATTTTTTTGAAAAACAATTAGTTGCAGGAATTATAGGAATAGTTGCGATGTTTATAGCCAGCTTTGTAAATTATAGAATTTATAGAAAGTTAAGTTTGTTTTTTTTGTTTTTTTCAATAATAGCCGGTATTTCTTTATTTACTGCTTATGGTACTGAAGCTAATGGCGCTCAAAGATGGATAAGTATAGGACCATTTACCCTTCAGCCATCTGAAATAATAAAAGTGTGTTCAATAATATATTTAGCATATTTATTAGAAAAAAAGAATAAGGTAGTACACAAATTCAAAGCTGGATTTATACCAGTTATGTTTTGGATTGTTTTTTTTGGTGGTCTGATTGTTATACAAAAAGATTTAAGTACGAGTATGGTTCTAGTAATTACATTAGGAATTATGTTTTTTGTATCGGGAGCTAATCTTTTTTATATATTTTCTTCACTAGTACTTTTAATTGGAGCTTCATACTATCTGATTATACAAGAACAATATAGAATAGATAGAGTTCTTTCTTTTTTGGATCCTTTTAAATACAAACTATCATTAGGGTGGCAAGTTGTACAATCACTTTATGCTTTTGGTACTGGTGGATTAATAGGGACAGGATTAGGACAAAGTCGACAGAAATTCTTTTATATACCTGAACCATATAATGATTTTATTTTTTCAATTATTGGAGAAGAAATTGGATATATTGGAGCAATTTTAGTAATAGTATGTTATATTATAG
>CAYMUD010000020.1:0-2629 GCA_964393495.1 uncultured Clostridia bacterium
AATTTCGCACAGGAGTAAGCCATACTTCATATCCATTCTCAGCTAGAAACATTCCATCGTAAATTTCAAGTGCTTTATTGTATATTTCAAGGGCTTCTTCTCTATTTACTGATAACTTTTCGTCTCCCTGCTTTATTAGCTTTTCGAATTGATCTACGTCAATATCGACGTTTTCCCCTACTTCCAATATATAGTTTCCATTTACGGAGTTTATACTAAGGTAGTTAATTTCCTCTTCTCCTTCTGGAATTAAGTTTTTTATAGATTTTCTAAGTCTATAAATCTGAGTACTTAGGGTGTTTTTAGGGTCTGAATACTCATCTTCTGGAAATAGGTTTTCGATTATGGTTTCTGGTAGAATTTTCCTGTTTCTAAATGCTATGAAGTACTGGAGTAATTTATTTATTTTATAAGTTCGGCTACTTTTTTTTATGAGAGATTTTTGATCTTGCTTAATATCAAAAACTCCCAGGGTTTTAATTTTTACTTTCATTTTAACTCCTAATAGTACTCTTCTAAATTGTTTTTAATTTTATATAATTATACCATGATTGATTTTTAACAGCACTATGTTTGTTAATCACTGAACATTCTTGGTTGTCTTATGTATATTATACCCAATTTTTGGTATAATATATAAAAGAGGGGAGATAATTTATATGAATAATACTATTAAAACTATTAAGGAAAGAGTTTCTTTAAGAAAATATGACGATAAGGATATAAAGAAAGAAGATTTAGATAAAATTTTAGAAAGTGCAATGAAAGCTCCTACTGCTGGTAATCAAATGCTTTATTCAATAATATTGATAAGAAACCAAGATACAAAGGATGCTTTAAGTAAGTCCTGTGATAACCAACCTTTTATAGCTGATGCTCCTCTACTTATGTTGTTCGTGGCAGATCATCAAAAATGGTTTGATTATTATATTAAAAATAAGGTGAAAGAATACTCAGTAAAGGCAGGCATAAAATTTGAAGCTCCACAAGAATCAGACTTATTTTTAGCCTGCGAGGATGCTATGATCGCAGCTCAAAATGCAGTTATAGCTGCTGAATCTTTAGGTATAGGTTCTTGCTATATAGGAGATATCCTTGAAAATTACGAGTATCATAAAGATTTACTAAATCTACCAGATTGGGCTTTTCCTATTTCTTTAATTACTTTTGGATATTATCCACCAGATTATCACAGAGTTCATAGAAAAAGATTTGATAAAAAATTTGTGGTATTTGATGAAAAGTACAAGAGGTTATCTGATGAAGAGCTAGATGAAATGTATGGAGATTTAGAGAAGTTCTATGTTAAAAGCAATAAATATGAGGCTGATAATTATGCTCAGATGTTTTATTCTAGGAAGACCGGTGCAGATTTTAGCAAGGAAATGGCTAGATCTGTAAGAGTAGCTCTTAAAAAGTGGACAGGAGAATTACTTTAAGTTAATTTCCTTCATATAATTATATTAGGGTTATAATCCAACTATTCTATTTTGTATAGTTTTGTGGTTATAACCCTAAATAGTTTTATATTATTAAAGTTTTTATGGTTATACTCATAAAAACTTGTTTTTTAATTTGTTTTGGTTGTATTCTTTATTTTTTAGTTACAAACTGAATTATCGCTACAGCTATGAACATTAGTATCCCAAGAATACCTAAAGTAGTATTTTGTAAAGAACTTCCTAAATAGAGGAGTATGAATATAGGTATAAAGGATAGAAAAATCAGTTTTTTTATCATAGAACTCCTCCTATGTTAACTTTTATTACTACTAAAAGTATGTAGTTTATTATCCCTAGTACTGCCGCCGTTAAGAGTACTGGTTTTAAAACTTTCCTATATATTTTCGACTCCTGTCCGTTAAGTCCTGATGCCGATGATGCCATAAGTATTGTAGTAGGACCTAAACTTACTCCTATCGATCCGGATATAGATTGAAGTCCAGACATTACAAAGGCATTAACTCCTAGAGCTGTAGCTACAGACATTTGAAACTTTCCAAAGATAACATTGGAGTTTGTGTTGCTCCCTGTAATAAAGCTTCCTAAAATTCCAAATAGTGGAGCAAATAAAGGATACAGTCCTCCGGTTATTCTTGCTACATTTAATGCAAAAGCATTGGTCATTCCTGAGTCCATCATTACTAAAGCCATAGTGATTAAGAATATCAAACTTATAGACGTCTTTGTACATTTTGTTATAGTTTTATTTACTACATTTTTAAATTTATCTCTGTTCCATATATTTGCTTTTTTATATATCAGTATACCTATCAATACCGACATAAGTATTATCGGTGCCGGATGACCGAATATTTTTATTTTAGCGTAAGCGGCTTCTGCTGCCACTTCAAAACCTAAATTCGTTACAAAGCTTGGATATTTGAAAGATAAAGCATATTTTCCTAAATTGAAAAATTGGAACAATAAGGATAATCCAATAATTGAAATATAGGGTGCTAAAGCCTGACCTAAGTTTAAATTATCTTTGTATAGTTCTCTAGGTTTTTCAGGTTTTTCTCTAAGCAAGTATAAGGAATACATAGTGATTAAACCTGATATTGCTGTTAGTAAGCCTACCAAGGATACAAGATTTAAGTATATTACTGTAAACATAACTATTATCATAA
>CAYMUD010000020.1:2729-6022 GCA_964393495.1 uncultured Clostridia bacterium
CCTACCAAGGATACAAGATTTAAGTATATTACTGTAAACATAACTATTATCATAACAAGGGATGTGGGTATTATGTATTTAATTCCTTTTTTTACATATTCCCATCCACCATATATGTAGCAAACAGAAAATCCCATCATTATCATTGCAGCAAAATCAAATATTGCCATAGCATATCCTATACTTTGCTGATCTAGATTGGTCACAAGAAATATAGTGAAAAATGATGACCCCATAGATCCAAAACTTACAGACCAGGAATGTCCTAAAAGCACTGCTGCAACGGAGGATAACCTATCAAATCCTAGGTGTATAAGTATCGGTACTACTATTACTACCGGCACTCCAAATCCTGCTATACCCTGAAGAACTGATGAAAAAAGCCAAGCTAACAGTAAAAACTGTATGAAGGGTTCTTTTATAAATAGTATAATGTTTTTATTAATAACATTAATTGCTTTAAAATCATATACAAGCTGGTATAAGAAGACTGCAGCCCATATAATTAGTAGTACATATAGAGCCAAGGACATACCCTTACTCATAGCTATAGTAAGTCCAGTTGTATTCATACCGAAATAAAAGTATGCAATGGCAATAGCAAATATTACAGCTATTGCTCCAGACTTTCCGGTGCTCATTTTAAGTACTAATAGACAAAAAAGCAGTAAAATTAGTGGTGTTACTGATAGTAATAATTCCATTGTGTTAGATTGTCCTTTCTATAAAACTATTTCAGTAATTCTTTCAAGGTTTTTATATATATTTCCGTGCTTTGTAATACTTGGTGGAAGTATCCAAATTCATTCTTCCCGTGCATATTTTCTCCAGAGGGGCCAAAGGTTACGGTTTTTATGTCAGCTGAATTAACTAATATATTTGAGTCACAGACAGATTTATCATATTCCATTTTTAGAATATTACCTGTAACTTCTTTATATTTTTCTGTTAATTTTACTACAAGTTCGTCATCTTCAGGAATTGTAAAAGGCTCCATATAAGGCATAGTTCTTTCTTTTAGTTTAACTTTTGTTTTTTCTTTTATTCCTAGTTTTTCAGCTGCTTCTATAATCTGCTTTTCTATTGTTTCATATGTTTCTCCTTCAACAAAAAACCTTTCTAATACTATGTGACATTTGTTAGGTACTATTAAAGCATTTTGGATTCCACCTTCAATGTATTTAACACACCATGAGCCTTCTCCTAATTTTGGATGTACTACTGTAGGCAGATTTTCAATTTCTGCTGCCAACTTACCTGCACTAATAATTGCATTATCACCTATTTCAGGATATTTACTGCTGTGAGCTGATTGTCCCTCTACATCTATTTCTATTGAATATCTACCTCTAAATCCTACTGCTACATTATCAAATCTACATTCAGCCATTATAGCCATTTCAGGAGATATATCTTCTTCTAATAACCTATAGGTTCCTTTTGCTAATACTTCTTCATCTGAAACAAAAGCTGCTATGATTTCTCCACTAAATTCATCAGAATTATTTTTGAAATAGGTTAAAGTTTCTATAATTGCACTTAACCCACCCTTCATATCCATAGCTCCTCTTCCGTAGGTTTTTTTTCCTTTTTCTACCGGTTGGAAAGGATCTGTATCCCACTCATCATTTATGCCTACAGTATCTATATGTCCTATTAAAAGTATTGAAGGTCCTGGTTTTTCGCTTTTCAAAGATGTATAAACTGAAGGTCTATCTTTTCCTTCTTCAAAATATATCATTTTGGGTTCTAAACCTATTTCTTCTATTCTTTCTTTTATGTATTTTCCTATTTCTTTTTCATCACCTGATACACTTTTTATTTTTATCATATCGTGATAGTGTTTTTTTAGTCTTTCTTTGTTAATCATAAAGTTTACCTCCGATTTCCGTAATAAAGGAGAGACCTTATTTATTTATAAAATCTCTCCATATTAATTATTTGTGAGTTATTAGTTATTCATTTGCAATTTTATTCTGTTCATCATCTGGAATTCTTTTTATTGTAATTCCAGTCATAAAATAGAATAATGAAAGTACTAGACCTAAATACAACATAGGTGCATATAGTGCATATTCAAGGGTTGGTACTCCTAGTGTACTTGCAACAAAAGCCCCTGTTACACTCCATGGTACTAGAGGTGCAAATGCTGTACCTGTATTTTCAAACATACTTGAAAGGTTAACACCATCTAATTTATATTTTTTGTATAAAGGTGTAAACATAGGTCCTAATACCGAAAATGTTACGTAGTAGCTTCCTGCTATTACAAAGAAAAGTCCGTGCAATATAAATGTGCTTGTAAGGATACTCTTCCATGATTTAGCTACATTTTTAATCTTGTCTAATAGAACATCTATAACTCCGGATGTTCTTAGAGGTGCTCCAAATATAGCTGCTGCTATAAGTAAAGCTACTGTACCTAACATGCTTGATATTCCACCTCTTAATAGCATACTATCTACTATGTCTACACCAGTAGATTGTGAAAATCCTCCATTTAATGCTCCAGCTAGACTACTTAAACTAGCTCCTTGGAAAATTATTGCAAAGAAGAATCCCAGCAATACACCAACACCAAACACAGGTAAGGTCGGCTTTCTCTTGAAAATTAGAAACAATACAACAACGGGTGGGAGAAGTAGTATTGGATTTAAATTAAAGCTGGTACTTAAGGTATCCATTATTAGTTGAACATTTTCTCCACTTGCAGTTCCTTCTGCAAATCTAAATCCTAAGAATAGATAAAGAATTAATGAAATTATATACCCAGGCAAAGTTGTGTAAAGCATTTGCTTTATATGGTCAACTATATCTACTTCTGATACAGCAGATGCTAAAACTGTAGTGTCAGATAATGGTGATAATTTATCTCCAAATATAGCTCCTACTACTATAGCTCCTGCAGTGTAGTGCAATGGTACTCCTAAACCTGCTGATACTCCCATAAGTGCAACACCTACTGTACTAATTGTCCCCCATGATGTTCCCATCATTACAGACATTATTGAAGCAACTAAACATGTGATAAAAAGAAACATTTTTGGACTTAAAAACTTAAGTCCTATATATATCATATATGGAACTGTCCCAGAAGAAACCCATGAACCTACCAACATACCAACAAATATTAGTATTAATATAGGTACCATCATTGAATTAATATTCTGTAGTATTCCTTCCTGTATTTTATCCCATTTTATACCGAAGGATAGGGATAATATTATTACTAAAAAACCAGCTGCTAGCAATGTAATCGTTGTCGGTGCTCCTACAACAAGTACTCCTCCGAA
>CAYMUD010000020.1:6122-15116 GCA_964393495.1 uncultured Clostridia bacterium
TGAAGTTTTTTTAGGTTTAATATTGTCATTCTCTTACACATTGTTAAATATATAGGTATTTGTTTGGAAAAGGTTGACAAAAAACAAAATTTACACCTCTGATGTTTATATTTTAGAGATGTAAATATACAATCTTCTTATGGTCTTATGCCCTTTCTTCTTTTTATTCTTGATACAATCATATCGCAATTGACGTTTTCAATTCCTTGCATTTTATATAAAGTTTCTTCTAGAAATACTTTTAGTTCATCTTTGTCTACAAAAACACCATGTACGTGAAGTTTAGAATTCCCTGTCATATGATATATGTCAGTAATAAAATCCATTTTTTTTAGTTTGTTTGCTATTCTATATAGATATTCTGGAACTATTTTAATATCAAAGAAAACTGATGTGCTCTGTCCTTTCTTTTCCGGGTTTATTATTACTGAAAAGCTTTCTATAACTCCTTCTTCCAACATAGAATCAATTCTAGCTTTAACAGAAACCCTTGATAAATTAACTTGTCTTCCGATTTCTATATATGATTCTCTGCCATTTTTGGATAATATGTTCAATATTTCAATATCTATTTCATCTAATACACCATTTGTCATATATATTATAACCCCTTTCAAATATTATAAGTTTTATATTTCAAATATTTTTCCAGCATTTAAACTTTCGAATTTTTCTCCATATTTTTTTGAAAGAAGATACTCTGCAGCTAATCCTGTACAGTGGCCTGCTGATACAAATTCCATATCGTATTTTTCTAGTTTTCCTAGAATTTCATTTATTTGAAGCTCATTTTTATTTAATAAATGAAGTCCTCCAATGATGCCGTATACCTTATCATTTCCTGTTATTTCTACAGAGTGCTCTAGTATTTCAACTATGCCGGCATGACTGCATCCTGTAACTATGAAGAGTCCTCTGTCTTTAAGATTAAATACTAGGGACATGTCATCTAGAAAGTAATCGTTTTCGTATTTATCTTCTTCCAGCTTATTGTAGTATCCTGTCGGCTTAGTTCCTGTGTTTCTTTCAATTTGTCCTGTAGATAATGCTCCTGGAAATATCTCAAAATATTCTTTAGTTAGATTTAATTTACCGCCGTTTTTTTCTATATTTTCTCTACTGTTTTTTTCTGATATACCTTTATATACTAACCCATCTACTTTTTTATATGTATCTCTAAATAAATCGGTGTGTCCTACTATTTCGATATCTTTACCTATATCTTTCAATAAACCTACCAATCCACCAGTATGATCGTTGTGACAGTGGGATAAGAATATTTTTTCAGAATTATTTAAATCTACACCTAAAGCTTTTGTGTTATAAAGTATAGGTTCGTGTTCTTGTCCAGTATCAAATAGTAATGTGTGATCTTTTCCATTTGCAGTAAATTGGATGAAAAATGATATGCCGTGTTGGGCTAAATAGGGCTTTTGACTATCTGCCTTATCATCCATTAAAGTTGTAATTTTTAAATTTTCTACTTCTGCTGAAAATATTTTTTTATTCATTTGGACCTCCCGTGAATTATTGTTCTTCTCTACTTACAAAGTATTCTTCTAAGGTAATGTCTTCTTCGTATATTCTTTTAGCTAATTTTTCACCTACGTATCTTAAATGCCAAGGTTCGTAAAGGTATCCTGTGATGTCTTCCTTACCTTCAGGATATCTTATTATAAATCCAAATCTATGGGCATTTTCTTTTGTCCAGATACCTTCTTCTGTTTCACCAAATACATCTTCAAGCTGATAGTTTACACTTGCAGCTGTAATGTCTAATGCTAATCCAGTCTGATGCTCACTCTGTCCTGGATATGCACTGTATTTGTCAGCATAATCCTGTCCATATTTGTTTACTATACCATGGTATAAACTATCCTGAGTAGCGTAGGATCTGTAACCTGATCTCGCTACAAGTCTTAGATCTTCTTCTTTTGCAAATTCAAACATTTCTGTAATAGCATCTGAAGCATCTTTTCTCAGTTGATTTATCTCCGGATTTGGTAAGCAGGTTTCCACCTCCAACTTTACTAAATCTTTAGGAACATACTCAGAGCTTAGATTCCGTTGTTTGTTAACCACCAAGTCATAGTCATCTGGATTGTTTATAACATCATTTTTATTTATAGTATCCTCCAAGGAGTTGAAAAGCTCAAGTGTAGCGTAAAGGTCTATATTTACCTCTAAATCCCCTATATACTCTGCTATAACAACAAGCTCCTGTCCTGTTATGGTATCTTCTCCTACTTTTGCTTTATTTTCTTCAAATTTTACTTTATCTGTATCTCCTCTAAATTTCATATCAGAAGTAATATCCATTTTAGTATCATCATCCATTATGGCTTCAACTTTGAATTCTACTTCTTCTCCCGAACCTACTAGAGAGTTTTCGGGAATAATTTCCACTCCTGTAATTTTAGGATCCTTATCTATTATATCAGGCAGATCTATGCCTCCTTCTCCTTCTTCATCCTTGCAAGCTGTTAGGCTTAATACTGATGCTAATATAAGTATTATAATTAATAGTGTTTTTTTCATATTTCTCCTCTTTCTGTTTATTTTATAATGTTTTTGCCCTACACCATATTATATGACTTGAAGTTGTGGATGTCCACCTATAAATTCTTTACCTTATCTAATCTTATTTTAATATATTATATAAATGAATTATTTTACTTAAAATTTGTAGTTGAATTTTACTTTAAATATTGTATAATAAAATTAAGGAGATGATAAAATGCCAAATATTAAGCCAGTTTCTGATTTAAGAAATTATAACGAAGTTCTTAAGGATATATCTAATGGCGATCCTGTTTATCTAACAAAAAACGGAAGAGGAAAGTACGCTATATTAGATATAGAAGAATATGAAAAAATTAAATCTAAAATTGAAATATTATCCAAATTACTTGAAGCAGAAAAAGCTATTGAAAATCCTGATAATTGGATAAGTGAAGAAGAATTAAAAAAATCTTTAGGACTATAATATGAAAAAGCTTCGAATAAATCCTCTTGCTAAGAAGGATATAATGGAAATCCAAAATTATATAACAAAGGAATTGTCTAATCCAAAAGCTGCAGGAAAAGTAATTACTAAGTTTTTTGAAACTTTTGATACTTTAAAAGAATTTCCAAACTTAGGATTAGAATTATCTACAAAATTCAATATAAAAAATGATTATCGCTATGTAAATTCAGAAAATTATATTGTTTTTTATAGGATTGGAGATAAATTCATTTCCATATATAGAATTCTTTATAATAAGAGAGATTTCAAAAATATACTATTTAAAGATTGATGAGAGGAGAAATTAATGAATATATTAATAGCACCGGATTCTTTTAAGGGAAGTTTGTCTTCCAAAGATATATGCAGAATAGGTAAAAAAGCTTTAGAGGATGCTCTAGATAATCCCCAGATTGATGTACTTCCTATAGCTGATGGAGGAGAAGGTACAGTAGATGCTCTCGTTATAAACACTAAGGGAAAATATGTTAATTTGGGAGTTAAAGGACCTTACGAAGAAAAAGTAAATGGCAAGTATGGTATACTTGGTGATGGAAAAACTGCCGTAATAGAAATGTCTAATGCTTCAGGATTGGCTATAGCAGATAATTATAATTTAAATCCTTTAAAAGCAAGCAGTTATGGTACTGGTGAAATGATAATGGATGCTGTAAAAAAAGGATGCAGAAAATTCATTATAGGAATTGGTGGAAGTGCTACCAACGACTGCGGCATAGGTATGCTTCAAGCTTTAGGTTTTGAATTTTACGATAAAGATGGAAATTCTCTTAATGGCTGCGGCGAAAATTTAGGAAAAATAAAAAAAATAGAAGATAAAAATGTCCCTGATGATGTTTTAAAATCTAAATATCTAATAGCTTGTGATGTAGATAATCCTCTCACAGGACCTAGAGGTGCCACTATGGTGTACGGTCCTCAAAAAGGAGCTGATGAAAATGCTCTTCATACTTTGGAAAATGGAATGATACAATTTGGAGACTTAATAGAAGATTATTTTAACAAAAAAATTGTTGAAGTTCCGGGAGCTGGTGCAGCTGGAGGTATGGGTGCTGCCTTATACGGTTTTTTAGGGGCAGAACTTAAATCGGGATTTGAAATAATTAAAGGCGTTATTAATTTAGACCAATTAATAGAAGAAAAAAATTATGATATAATCTTCACTGGAGAGGGTCAAATGGATCATCAAACTCTTATGGGTAAGCTAGTTTTAGGTATTTCATCTTTAGGAGCAAAATATGATATACCAGTAATAGCTGTATGCGGTTCTTTAAATAAAGGCTGGGAAGACATGCTTAATAAAGGTCTTACTGCTGCCTGCAGTATAGTTAATAAACCTATGACCTTAGGAGAGGCTTTAGTTGATGCAGAAGATCTGCTCTTTGAAACTTATTATAATATTGGAAAAACACTTAAAATATAGGAGATTTATATGAATAATGTAGGAATTTTATTATTTGATGATGTAGAAGTTTTAGATTTTGCTGGTCCTTACGAAGTTTTTTCTGTTACTGGACAAAGAAATGGAGAGGGTTATTTTAATGTATTTACTGTATCTGAAAAAAAATTAGTAAAGGCTGTAAATGGATTAAAGGTGATTCCAGATTATAATCTAAATAATCATCCAACCATAGATATTTTAGTAGTTCCCGGTGGTTTCGGTGCTAGGGCTGCTATAAAAAGGGATAATCTTTTATCCTGGGTTAAAAAGATTTCTGATAATTCAGAATATGTGCTTTCTGTTTGTACAGGTTCTTTAATTCTAGCAAAGGTTGGGTTGCTTTATGACTTAGAAGCTACTACCCACCACAGCTGTTACGATTTACTTAAAGAGTTAGATTCAAGTCTAATATTAAAAAAAGAAAGATTTGTTGATAATGGAAGTATAATAACCGCCGCTGGTGTCTCTGCTGGTATTGATGCATCAATGTATTTAATCGAAAAAATACTTGGTGAAGAAATTTCTAAAGAAACAGCAAAATATATAGAATATCCATATTATAAATAAGGAGTTAGCCTTTACTAACTCCTATTTTCTATTTATTCAATTTTTCTACTGCTTTTTTGATTCTTTCTAGTCCTTCCACCATTATATGAGTTGGACAAGCTAAGTTCATTCTTTCGTATCCTTCTCCTTCTTCTCCAAATACGTATCCCTCATCAAAGAAAACTTCAGCTTTCTGCTGCATAAGTATTTCTAGCTCATCTTTATCTAATCCTAAAGAGTTAAAATCCATCCACTGAAGATAGGTACCCTCTAAATCATATACCTTAATTTGCGGAAGATTTTTTTTCATATATTTTTTTAACTCTTCGTGGTTCTTTTGAATTAATTGTATCAACTGGTCCAACCATTCTTCGCATTCATTATATGCTATCTCGCATGCTTTGTAACCCATGATATTTAAAAAGTGAAACCCTGTTGATGCAGCCTGCTTATCGAATCTTTCCTTAATATCTGGATTTGGTATTATAATATTTGATGTCTGCATCCCGGCCAGATTAAAAGTTTTGCTTGGAGCAGTACATACAATTATATTTTTCTTTACTTCTTCTGATAGTTTAGCCATGACTGTATGTTGGTATCCAGGCATTATAAGGTCGTTGTGTATTTCATCAGAAAGTATGAGCACATTATTTCTAAGACAGATATCTGCAACTTTTTGTAATTCTTCTTTTTCCCACACTCTACCTATAGGGTTGTGAGGACTGCAAAATAGAATTATTTTATTTTTAGGATTTTTTGCTTTCTCCTCTAAATCTTTGTAATCTATTTCATATCTATCATTTTTTTGAACTAGTGGATTCTTTACTAGAGTTCTCTCGTTTCTTTCTATTGAATCATAAAAAGGATAGTAGGCAGGAGTCATAAGTATAACTCCATCTCCCGGCTGGGTAAATTCTCTTACTGCTGCATAAAAGCCACTTACTACCCCCGGTGATAAACTTATCCATTCTTCTTTTATATTCCAATTATGTCTTTTTTTCATCCAAGCTATTACAGCTTTATAGTAATCCTCTGTAGGTACTGTATAGCCTAAAATTGTACCGTCTAAATATTCCTTTAGTCCCTGAATAATTTCTGGTGGATTTTTAAGTTCCATATCCGCTACCGAAAAAGGGACTATTTCTTCTCCTACATTGGGATTCCATCCCATCATCTGTTCGTATTTTGCTGACCCTGTCTTGTGTCTGTTTACTAATGTTTTAAAATCATATTTCATTTTGCATCTCCTTCCTTGGTTTTCTTTTCTATTTTAAATTTTTCAAATACTTTTTTTCTTTTTAGCAGAATTGCTGCTATTATAAATCTCACTGTTAAGTCTACAACGAGTACATACCATATATATTTTATATCCCATTTTAAATAAAAGGATACTAGTAGAGCTAAAGGTACTCTAATTCCCCACACTCCTATTCCTGCTATTGTCACGGGTATATTTGGAAATCCCACTCCTCTGAAAATACCATTGAACATAAATCCTAAGTTTTGAGGCATTTGAGTGAATCCCATAATAAACAGATAAAGACTTCCAATTTTAATAGTCTCAGGGTCTGTTGTAAGAATTCTCATAATAGCACTAGGGAAAAGTATCAGTGCTCCCCCAGTAAATGCAGTTATTATAATGGTTATCCTTAGTAGTTCTTTATAGTATATCTTCGCCTTTTTCAAATCCTTAGATCCGTAGGATTGACCGATAAAAGAAGCTGATGCTATTGATATTCCTAATGCCGGCATATATGAAATAGCCTCTGCTTGAAGACCAAGTTGGTAAGCAGCATATACAGTCTCACCATAATTTAGTATGGCTCTTGATAAAAATATGGAAGATAACTGCCAGAATGCCATCTCAAAAGATGTAGGCAGTCCGTATTTAATGAGTTCTATAAGTTCTTCTTTTTTTGATATGAGATTATAGTGTTTTTCATCTACAACTATTTGATCCATTTCTTTATAAAGCTTGTAAATTAAAAATACAAAGCCGAATATGTGACCGATAGTAAATGCATATCCTGCACCTTTAAGTCCCAACTTTGGAAATCCAAACTTTCCAAATATAAGTAAAAATCCCAGAACTATATTAAATATATTTAAAATACTGGTAGCAATCATAGGGGTTTTTGCATTTCCCATGCCTTGAAAAATCCCTGTAGCCATCAACATAACTGCTGCAAAGGGCAAAGCCCAAGATATAGTTTTTAAGAATATGGTTGCATTGGCTAAAAGCTCTGGACTTGGATCAAATACTAATAGTATATTCCCAGCAAAATGATAGATAATCTGCTGAAAAAACAGGGATAATCCTAAAGCGGTAATCAATCCATATTTAGTAACAAATAGAATCTTATAATTCTTCCCTGCTCCGTAGCTTTGAGCCACGTGGGCTGATGCACCTACTCCCATACCTTTCAAAAATGTCCATATTATTCTAAACATTATATTACTTATACCTACAGCACCTACTACTAGAGGATTTATCCTGCCTACATAAATCAAAGTTATAGTAGTTGCAGCCATCTGAAGTAGGTTTTCCGCTGTGATAGGTGCTATCATAGATAGTATTCTTCTTCTTGCTGTTTGATTTTTTATTGGCTTTTTATTTTTTGCCTTCATGGTCTCTCCTGTTTATATATCAAGTTAGTATCAATCTATATTTAATACTATATGATTTTAAGTTTATTATCAATGATGATGATTTATCCAGAAAAATAATTTGCAAGCTTTAAGATGAAATGGTATAATTTAGAGAAATTTGAGAAGACTGAAAGGAGTGGTGATTATGGATGTGAGAAAAATATCAGTAAATAGAAAAAATACTACTTCTTTGGGTGCAAATTTTTAATTTGTTTTATTACTAATATTACAGACTTGTATCCCTTGAAGTAGCCCTTCAGGGGTTTTTTGTGTCCAATTTAGCTTTATATAATATTAGGAGGAATTAAATAAAAATGGAAAACAGTGTTTTAAAGAAATGGGGATTAAATAATTTCGTTACAAATAATTTAGAAAATGATGAGATTAAATATATTGGAAGAATAGTAACAGAAGGAGATAAAATATATAAGGTAGCTACAATCAACGGAATACTTATAGGTGAAGTTTCAGGAAAACTTGAATACAATGCTCTAGGTATAGAGGACTTTCCTGCAGTTGGTGATTGGGTTATGTTGGATAGGAATGAAAAGAACAAAGGAAATGCAGTGATTAAAAAAGTCCTACCAAGAAAAACTAAGGTGTCTCGTAAGGTAGCGGGTAAAAAGTCGGATGAACAAATAATTGCTAGTAACATAGATTATATATTCATATGTATGGCATTAAACAGCGATTTCAATACTAGGAGACTGGAAAGATATCTCACTATAGTTTGGGATAGTGGTGCAGTACCAGTTGTAATGCTAACAAAATCTGATCTTTGCAATAATGTAGACCAAAAAGTACTAGAAGCTGAAGAAGCAGCTATTGGTGTGGATATTTACGTAACTAGTTCAATAACCGGCGAGGGTATAGAGAATCTAACTAAATATATTAATCAAGGAACTACCTGTGCTTTTATAGGCTCTTCCGGTGTTGGCAAATCTTCTCTTATAAATTCCATTAGAGGAGATGATTTTATGAAGGTTAAAGAAATCCGTAAGGATGATAAAGGACGACATACTACCACCCACAGAGAACTTGTTCAAATTCCCGGCGGAGGTATTATCATAGATACTCCTGGAATGAGAGAAATTCAGATAATGGATGTTAATGATTCTTTAGATAAGACCTTTTCTGATGTAGAAGAGCTTACGAAAATGTGTCGCTTCACAGACTGTCAGCATGATACGGAGCCGGGATGCGCTGTAAAAAAAGCTCTGGAGTCCGGAAAGCTGGAAGAAAGCAGATGGGAAAATTATCTTAAAATGAAAAAAGAAGTAGCTTACTTTAAAAGGAAAAATGACAAAAAGTTGGAAAGTCAATACTGGGAAAA
>CAYMUD010000021.1:0-9915 GCA_964393495.1 uncultured Clostridia bacterium
TGCTTTTAAGCTGATCTAAATTATTTTCTGCCTGTTCTAATTCACTTTCTGTTGCTGCTTCTTTGTTGTAAAGCTCCTCTATTCTAATTTTATTTTCTTCTGCCAGCTCAATACTGTTCCCTATTCTTGATATTTCTATTTTGGCACTATTAATACTTTCAAAATCCGCTCCAGAAAGAGCTTCATTATATGAAGCTTCCAATGCCTCTATTTGTTTTTTCACTTTTTTGATTTCAATATCTAAATTATCATCATATTTAATTAGAAGCTGCCCTTTTTTTACATAATCTCCTATTTCCACATTCAAATTTTCTACTTTACCGCTACTTTTACCGTAGTAGGTCCTAATCTCTTTAGAACTTACTATTCCTTCTTCTTCCACAAATTTTTCTATTTCACCTTTTTCTACTTCAGCTGTATTGTATTTCCTTCCAATATTACCTCTTGTTAGAAAATAAAATACCCCTGCGGCTATGGCTGTAAGTATAAGCAATGCTATAATTAATTTCTTTTTCATAACTACCTCCATTTTTTAGATGTAAAGTTAGATTTATTATCACTTATTGAATTTTCTATTTATACTAATTAAAAGTATTTTCTTAATAATTATTATCCCTTGACCAATATGGTCAATTTAATTATACTCCTTCTGTTTTTCATAGTCAAGTGCCTAAGGATGTGTTTTGATTATAAAATCAATTCTTCAGAAGTAATTCTTAAAGATATTTTAAAATCCTATGAGCAATAATTTGTTTATACTTGTATAATTATGGTATAAGTATAATAACTACAAACTAGGAGTGATAAAATGAATTTTAAAGAATTAGCAGAAAATAGAAGATCAATAAAATATTTTGATAAAGATAAAGATGTAGATTTGAATACAGTTAAAAAAATAATTAACTTAGCTACATATTCTCCTTCAGCTTTTAATCTCCAACCTTGGAACATAATTGCTGTTAGATCCAAAGAGGCTAAAGAAAAACTCTATGAACTTACAGGTAAACAAGGTAAAATACTAAAAGCATCAACTACTTTAATAATGATTGGAGACAGAACTGGATACGAAGAATATAATCCCGAATGGAAAAATGTAGAAGAGAAATTGGGAAATGAAAAGAAAGAAAAAATTCTACAAGCCAACAGAGAACTATATGGAGAAACAGAAGAAAAGCAAATTAAGTTTGGCGAATTAAACACAGGACTACTAGCTATGTCTATAATGTACAGTGCAAGTTACTATGGAGTAGATTCTCATCCTGTTGGTGGAGTAGATGCTAAAGGAATAAAAAAAGACTTTAATATAGAAGGTAACAAGCATGTAGTAATGCTTATATGTCTAGGCCATTTTAATAAAGAAAAAAAGCTTTCTCCAAGAAAACCTAGAAAAAGCTTTGATTCTATAGTTAAAATTATTTAATTATAAGAATAAAAATATTACAAATGCACAAACAAATATTGAAAATGCAGGTGGGTCTATATGAGAGTCACAATAACTATTGAAGGTTCTTTGAACAAACTCACCTACTAATGCTGCTACTGCTCCAAATAATATTCCAACCCATATGCTTCCTGTTGCACTAGCTGCTAAAGCTGCTACTAAGGTCATATGATGTGTAGCCGGAACTCCGTGTCCCATTTGTGTGAAAATTAATGATGTAGCACTAACACAAAATCCTAGTGTAACCAATCCAGCAGTTACACTATAATATGAAGCTATTGCACCTGAACCTGCACCAACTACTGCAAGAAACCATACTTGTGAAAAGCCAGGAAACAATACTCTTTCTTCTTTTTCACATTTCCCTATAATACCTGTTTTACCAAATACTAATCTTGCTATGATTGCTGTTGTTATAACTGTCATTGCTACTGTATCTGTTGAAAGTGCTAATACATTAGCGTATAAATAATTAACTAAATATCCCATTGAACCAAATAATCCACCTACTAAAAGTACGTTAGGGTCTGATAAATCAGCTAAAGGTTTTAATATATCTCCCCCTGCTTCTAAACTACCCTTTCGATGCGCATAAGCTGCTGCTGCAACACCACCTGCAAAAGCTATATGTGGACCAAAAAATGGTCCAAATGCAACTGTTCCAAGTATATCAACACTTCCTCCTGAAGCATTAACTGCTATACCTATTAATCCTGTTATTCCTGTAAAAATAAAAGCTGGTAAAGCTCCTATAAGAGCTCCAAATAATCCTCCGCCAAAAGCTACTGCTAACATTACTAAATCCATATTATTCCTCCTATTAATTATATATTGTATTTAAAATATCTTTATGAGGTGAAGATATAACAACATGACTAGTTACTACACCTCTATCTTTTAATGAGTTAAGGCAAGCATTTATTGCTGTTTTTACAGAAGATATTTCCCCTGTTATTATAACGAAACCTTTTCCTCCTAAACCTCTTGCAATTCTTATATCTACTAATTCTACATTTGAAGATTTTACTGCTATGTCTCCAGCTGCAATTGAGCTAAGTGCAGATATTGTTTCTATTACTCCTAGTGATTTTAGTTCCTTTACATCACATATCCCTGAAATCGCTGGTACAACGTCATCATGAACATTTGAAAGCATATCACTTTCTACAACAAATATACCTCCTAGCTCATTACCATCTCTTAATGCAGATTTAACAGCTCCTACTCTACCATATATTATAACTACATATTTACCTGGGCAAACGGGAGAAGAAAGTATAATCTTTATATCTGCTGATTTTAACATTTCATCTGCTACTTTAATTCCCATAGGAATACTTTTTAATTCAATCCATCCTAATGATTTTTTCATACTTCACCTCTTTTTTCTTTAAACATTACTAATTACTATACTGCTATCTGAAATAGAATCTACTATACCTTCTATGCTAGCATGCAAATTTGCTCCTAATGTATTCTCCATAATTTTAGCAATTTTTTGTCCTTTTTTTACTCTTTGTCCCTTTTCTACTACAGGCACAGCTGGAGCTCCTATGTGTTGACTTAAAAGAATTTCTACTTTACTGTAATCTGTTTTTATATTACTTAATGGAGCTTTTACATCATATTCTTTAATTCCTAATTGTCTAATAAGCTTATTTACAGGATATTTTTTGTATTCTCTGAATTCTTGCACCTTTTCAGGTTTATTATTGTTATTATTTTTAATTCCTTTACTAATAAACTCTTCTTTAAGCATTTGATGAAGCTTCCAAGGTTGCAGATCCATTATGCAAGCATACTGACACAACCTACATTCACAGCACAAATATGCAGTAGTAGCACTTAAATCTTCCTCACAAGTACTTCCGTAACTTGCTAATCTCATTAATTTATCCGGTTTCATATTATGTCCTATAAGATTCCTAGGACATACTTCACTACAAAGACTGCAGTGCATACAAGCCGTTTTTGCTTCTCTAAGCATATTTTCTATGCTTTTATCAAAAGTTTGAACTAGTGAATGGTCAATAGGTAGCACTATAAGTCCTTTAGTTGTTTTTGTAACTGGTTCTTTAATATCCTCTACAATTTTACCCATCATAGGACCACCGTTGATTACTTTATATTCATCTAAGCTTGTTCCTCCTGCTAAATCAATCACTTCTTCGATGCTTACACCTATGGGTACCTTTACTGTTTGAGAATCTTTTACATTACCAGTTACAGTAATGTATTTTTCAGTTACCGGTTCTTCATTCATACTATTGTAAACATTTAAAAGTGTTTCCACATTAATTACTATAACTCCAACATTTAGAGGAATTCCACCTTCCGGTACTATTCTTCCCGTAGTTTCATAAACTAAAACCTGTTCATCTCCTGCAGGATAAAAATTCCCAAGTTTTTTTATTTCCATATTTTCAAATGAATCTATTTTACTATCTAATGAATTAATTGCTTCTTTATATTTTTCTTTCAATCCAATAAAAGCTTTTTTTGCTCCAGAACTTTTAACTATATAGTCGAGTGCTTCAAGAATTTTTGGGGTTTCGTCAACCATAAGTAGTTGGTCCACTCTCAGTAAAGGTTCACACTCAGCTCCATTTACCACAATGTATTCTGCTTCTGCATTTAGTTTGACGTGTGTTGGAAATCCTGCTCCTCCTGCACCAACAACTCCATTTTCTTTTACAGAATTTATAAAATTTAAATTCATTTACATTCTCCTATACTATTTAATATTAAATCCACCAACAAGAACACATCTCCTTTTTCTAGTAAATGACTTTGCTGATGTTAATCCTTCTCCAGTAGGTCCTGCGATAGTAAATGTTGTATAACCTTCTCCTCCAACTCCAATACCTGCATATGAAGGTCCATTTTTTACAAATATTGTTGTTTGTATTCTTCTTGCCATTTCTGAAAGCTTATCTACATTTTTAGAGTGCATCATTGCAGTATGTCTGTTTCCATTTTCTACCTTTACAGCTAAATCGATCGCTTCATCCACATTATCTACTCTTACTATTGGCAATATAGGCATCATTAGTTCCTCAACGACAAACAAATCATCTTTTTCTGCTTCAAATATTATCATTCTAATGTCATCACTTACATTAATACCAATTTTTTCAAGAATGTACTTTGCGTCTTTTCCTACAAAATCAGTATTAGCCTTGCCCTTTTCTGTAATAACTAAATCCCTAAGCTCATTTATTTTTTTCTTGTCACTTAGTTCAAAAGCACCATTTTTCTTCATGTTAAAAATCAAATAGTCTACAATTGAATCTACACCTATTACTTCTTTTTCAGCTATGCAAGGAAGATTATTATCAAAACTAGCTCCATCGATAATATCTTTTGCTGCTTTCTCTATATCTGCTGTTTCATCAACAACTACCGGTGGATTCCCTGCTCCGGCACCTATTGCTTTTTTTCCTGATGATAGAACGATATTTACAATGCCAGGTCCACCTGTCGCTACAAGCATCCTTATTTTTTCATGATTAATCATAGTATTAGCTTCATCTATTGAAGGTTTTTCTACAGTAACAACTAAATTTTCAGGAGCTCCTGCTTCTTTTAATGCTTTGTTTATAAGTTTAATTGTGATTCTTGATGTTTCCAAAGCTCGAGGGTGAGGAGCAAATACTACGCTATTTCCAGCAGCAATCATACCAATTGTGTTACATATTACTGTTTCTGAAGGGTTTGTAGTAGGTGTTATAGCTCCAATAACTCCATATGGAGATAGTTCTATAAGAGTTAAACCGTCATCTCCAGCCATGGCACCTGTAACTAAATCTTCTATTCCAGGTGTCTTTTCAACTGCAAGTTTATTTTTTATGATCTTATCTTCATAATTTCCCATACCTGTCTCTTCAGCTCCTAGTCTAGATATGGTCTTTATATTCTCATCTTTTATCAGTTCTTTTTTAATACATTCAACAAATTTTCTTCTATCAGCCATAGATCTCTTGACAAGTTTCTTTTGAGCTTCAAAAGCTGCTTCTATAGCTTCATTCATTGTAGGGAAAATACCAGAATTTTCAATTTTCATAGTATCTTCATCATTTATTTGTGTAAATACTTTTTTTACTATTTCTTCTATCATTTTCTCTTGATTTTTCATTTTTTCACCACCTTATTTTTAATGCTTCTTCTGCTATAATCATATCTTCTTCAACTGTTCCACCGCTTACTCCTATGCCACCAACTATCTTATCTTTGATTTTTACAGGATATCCTCCACCAAAGAGTACAAGCTTTCCTTTGTTTGTGCTTTCTATACCGTACAATTCCTTTCCCGGTTCAGAAAGTTTTTTGACTTCATGAGTTGCTAGTTTTAATGCACATGCTGTGAAAGCTTTACCCATTGATATATCTAAGCTTGCTAGCAAAGAATCTTTCATTCTATGTAATAATATTAGGCTTCCACCTTTATCTACTACAGAAAAAACGATTGGAACATTCATCTCTAAAGCTTTTTCATTTGCTGCTTCTGCCATCTTTTTTGCTAATTCTAAATCTAGACACATTTCCATCTGATTTAATTTTTCTTCAACTTTAGATTTTACTTTATCCATAAAACTTCTTTCTTCTTCATTTCTTGCAATTGAGAAAATACAATCAGATAATCTATTTATATATTTTTTTAATTGAGGATCAATATCTTCAGTTTTACTTAATTTAATTATTGACCTTTCTGCTCTTCTAATTATACTTCTCGCAACATGCAAACTAGATGAAACAGGATCTGAACCAGGTATAACAAATTCAGTTTGTTTACCTATTCTTTCAATTATTTCTTCAATTATTTCCTCTAGCTCTTTTACATCTTTTTCTGTTATTGTATCTACCAAATGTTTTTTAGAATTACTAGTAGATGCTAATTCAGCTCCTACAGTTATAAGTTTAGTTTGTATTTTTTTTAATATTTTTTTGGTGTTTTCATTCTTGCACAGAGAATAAGCCAAGCCTATCATAGATGAAGCTTCATCTATAGTTCCGTAAGCATTAATTCTAATACTATCCTTTGATATTCTTTCCCCGCCTAGCAACCCTGTTTCTCCTTCATCACCAGTTTTAGTATAAATATTAGCCATAAATTATCCTCTCCATTTAATTTGTTTCAACTGAATCTACAATTCCAACTATTGAGCAATCTATTGGTGGATTTTTATCTGCAAAAATAGATCTTGCTGAACTACCACTGGCAACAAATACTATTTCTCCAACTCCTGCTCCTACAGTATCAACAGCTACAGCTGATTTAGAAAGTTCTCTATACTTTTCATCTATTTCTTTTACAACTAGCAACTTATACCCAACTAAGCTTTCATCTTTACTTGTTGAAACAACTGTGCCAACTACCTTTGCTAAATACATAATATCCTCCTAATTTATGATTTCAGTTTTTATCTTATTTTTAACGAGTTGTTCTTTAGCTAATGCTGTGAATATGCTGTTTTGTTGAACTTTTAAAGTACTGTTTTCTATCAGCATAACAACATCTGATTTTGTAAATATCTTTTTGTCTGAACAATAAATTTTTGTGTCTTCTAATGCACTAATATTTTTCATATTAGCTATTTTATTGTAAATATCTTTAGCATGACTAAAGCTAACTCCATAACTTTTCACAGTTTCCATATTCTCTATCATCTTTTTTTCATAAAAACTATTACTTGGATTCATAGAAGAAAAAACTCTTTCATCGTCCTTAGGACAACAGCTGTTTGTAGATGCATATATTATCTTGTCTCTTAGTATAAAATAATTCGCAGCCCTAGTTAGATAATTATCACAAATGCAACAGGCAACTTTTGCTGCAGAATTTATAGTTAATGAAGGCAGTATTAAAATATCTGATTCCTCTAAGAATTTATCAATATTCTCATCCCCGTCTACATAGACTTTATTAAAACCGAGCATACTTTTTATTAAATTCCTACCAAGAACTTTATCAGCACTTTTACTCAAAACAACCTTTGTTTTATATCCTTCATCAATGAGTGCTTTTATAGAAGCTACCGAATCTTTTAATCCGTATGCTCCCCCGGAGAAAACAACTAGGAGCTTCTTTTTCCTAAGCTTAAGTTCTTGATTTAATTTTTCAACTATTAAATCTGCAAAAACACTTACTGTTACTTCTCTAACAATTTTTTTTATTTTAATTATTTCGCTATCCATTTTTAACACCTCATTCTTGAGAAAGCATCGCGATTCCTATGGGAGTTATTAAAAGAGGATTCAATGGCTTAGAAACTTTTATTCCTATCTGTTCATAAAAAACTTTTTCGAATTTTTTAAAACTGCAAGCACCACCAACGACATATATGTCATCAGTATCATGATTTTTTATTGCTTTTTTAACTATTGATGCCATCTTGTCAATAACAGGTTTAATTACTATAAAAACTTCATTCTCTCTAGAAATATCTCTTTTTAATTTTTCTGCTTCTTCAAAACTTAACCCATATGCTCCACCTAATACCAAAGTCATATGTGTTCCTCCTGTAGCTTCATCAACAACATATTCAACTTTACCATTTTTTAATATGCTTACCCCTGTCGTTCCTCCTCCAACATCAACTACTGTTCCATCTTTTAGTCCCAGAGTCTTAGCGGCCGCAGTAGGTTCATCTACTACATTTGTCACTTCAAAGCCAGCACCTTCTACAACATTACAAATAACCTTCTTGTTTCCTTCGATAATACCAGGAGGAATTGCAGTAGAGCATTTATATAATTTTTTACCAATGATACTTTCAATATCTAATTTTAATTTTTTTAATATATCTACAGCATTTATATAGTCTACTACAATCCCATCTTTTACAACCCTTGCTTCTTTTGAAACTCCTGCAATAGGATTGTTGTCTTCATCTATAACTGCTATGACAATGTTAGCTGTTCCCAAATCTACTCCAACCTTAAGATCACCAGTAAAATCTTCAGATTTTCTTTCTGTAATTAATTTATTCAATTTTTCTGTTATTTGATTTGCAAACGTCAAATCCATGTTCTATTCCTTTCAAGATTTATCTAAAATGCTAACAAAATCACCAGTTTTTAATCCACATGCATTTGCTTCATCAGTATCAAGATGCATTTCCAGTTCAAATTTATCTGAAACTCTTACTAAAACATTCTTTAAAATAACCTCTCTGATTCCTTTTGTTTCAACATTTACAGTATCACCGTTTTTTAAATTCATTTTTTCTGCTATATCTATTGGCATATGTATATGTCTCAATGCTGCTATAGCTCCTTCTTCTTTTTTAACTTGTCCTTTTGGACCTATTATTTCTATTTTTGAGCTATCTTCAAGGATTCCAGATCTCCTTACAGGAGGCTTTATTCCTAGCTTATATCCATCAGTTAAAGATATTTCAATTTGTGTTTTATCCCTTACTGGTCCAAGTATTCTAACATTTTCAAAACTTCCTTTAGATCCTTTTATCTTTACTGTTTCTTCAGCTGCATATTGTCCAGGTTGTTTCAGTTCTCTATATTTTGTCAATTCATATCCTATACCAAACAAAGATTCTAAGTCTGATTTACTTAAGTGAATATGTCTATTAGATACTCCTATTGGGATTTGATTACTGGTAATTTTATCTATTTCTTCAATTACTTTTTTTATTATTCTATTAATTACCTCTTCATTTAACTTTTTCATTTCCTATTCCTAAAAACTATTCTGCTTTAGGTAATATTTTCTCTACATCTTCATGAGGTCTAGCTATAACGTGCTTTGAAACTAGTTCTCCTACTTTTTCTGCAGCAGCAGCACCAGCATCAACAGCAGCTTTAACAGCGCCTACATCTCCTCTTACCATTACAGTAACTAATCCCGAACCTATTTTTTCATATCCTAAAAGTACTACATTTGCAGATTTTGTCATTGCATCTCCTGCTTCAATACATCCTAATAGTCCTACCGTTTCTATCATTCCCAATGCTTCGTTCATTTTATTACCTCCATTTTATATATCATCATAGTGTATACATGTTTTTCTTAAATCGCCCTTTTTTCTAGCACACTCCGGATCTCCACAGAGATTACAGGTGATTTCTAGTTCTTCAAATGAATCTTCTTCAATATCTTCATACTCATTAGATTCCTCTTGAACCTCTTCATTTTTGTCAGATTCTAATTCTTCTTTATCTTCTTCATAATCAATTTGACTATCTTCAGATTCTTTAGTCTCTGATTCTTCTTTTAAGTTATTATCTTTCTTGGCAATCTCTATTTGTATTGATTCCTCTTTTGTTTTTTTGTTTTCTTTATAGATCTCTTCATCATTTAACTTTATATCTTTATCTTCAACTGGCTCAACTTTTTCCTTTTTTGATTCTTTATTCCTAGAATAACCCACTGTTTCATCATTACGAGTCATATCCTCTAAGCATTCTGAAGGTCTTGCTATTACTTTTGTACTCCATATTTCATCTTTTTTAAGAAT
>CAYMUD010000021.1:10015-13980 GCA_964393495.1 uncultured Clostridia bacterium
ATTCTGAAGGTCTTGCTATTACTTTTGTACTCCATATTTCATCTTTTTTAAGAATAGCTTTTGCTGCTTGTATAGCAGATTTTACTGCTCCTACATTTCCTTCTATCTTTATAACAGCCATCCCACCGCCTTTTGTTAGTTCATATCCAATTAGATTTACATTGGCAGATTTAACACATGTATCTGCGGCTACTACAGCAGCTGCTAAACCAATTGTTTCAATTATTCCTAAAGATAATTTTGGCATTTAACTCTCCTTTCTTAAATATTTTATAGAGAAAGGTGTTTTTTTCACTAATCTAGCTGCATTTTTTCCTAATTCTCTTTTTGTTTCAGGACTACTATCTAATCTTATTTTCAATAAAAATTCTTTTTTATCAAGTTTTTCCTGGTGAACTATTATCCAATTATTATCTATTCCTATACCTACACCAAGAGAAGATTTTTCAGAAGCATTAGCTGCTAGTTTTATTCCTTCATTTAATTCAAAAGTTTCTTTTTTAGATGGTATTCCTTCTTCTTCTATTCCATAAAATATATCTATATACTCTTTTTCATCTATATTTTTTTTCGTATGTATCAAAACTGCTGGTTTCTCTAAATTATATATACCAGACATATTAGCACTCCTCGTTTGATAAAACCAATCCAGTTGCTACAGCATTTCTAGGACCCTCTACACCTCTAATATTGGCTTTACCTGCTACTATTCCATATTTAGATAGTTCATCAGTCACAAGTTGGGGTATTTCAAAGTCTAGTGCAGATCCTCCAACTAATACTACAAATTCTATTCCTCTTATATTGTCAGTTGGGCTTACTCCTTCTAAAGCACGTACAGCATTATTTACAAATACCTTCTTTTTAGAATCTCTTCTTATGTTTCTAACTCTCTCCAATGAATCTTCTATGTTTAAAGGTATGAATTCTCCTTCTTTTACTATAATCACTTTAAAAAGTATGTCTGTACTTAATTGTTCATCAAAAAACTCTACTGTACCATTCTCATGTCTTATATGGAACAAACTTTCTACTTTGGCAAGGGGATATTTTTTTATGTTTTCAGCTAAGTCTATATCATCAAGACCTAGTTCCGAATTTATTAGCATAGTGACCATATTTCCTGCACCAGCTAAATGAGTAGATGTTACCTCTTCATCACTTTTCATTATAGAAGCATCTGTTGATCCTGCACCCATATCAATTATCGCTAAGGGTTTTTTTGTACCAGGTGTTGTTAATGCACCTAGGATTGCCATATCTGCTTCTACCCCTCCTACTACAACATTTATATCGATTTTTTCAGAAAGAAGTTTTGCTATATTCTCCATTTGGAGTTTGTCGGATTTGACCATAGCTGCAATTCCAACTGCATTTTCTTGAGAAAACTCTCCTGCAAGTCCTCCAACAACTTTTTGAGGAATGAAAGTATCTACCGCTAATAAATCAGATATAGTTATGTTTTTAGGATCTTGATTCGTTAACTGAGCCATTACTATTTTTACTCTTTCAAGCATTCCCCCAGCATTTGTTCCTTTTTCTCCTTTTACATCCTTTATAACAGATACAGATTTTATTCCCTTCATTATTTCTTCTGCACCTTTTTCTACGGGTACCTCTATATGCTTTCTCATACCAGAAATAATAACCTTTCCAGCAGGTATTTTTCTTTCTTTTACATCTCCTGCTGGAGTTTTTATTACTACTGCTGATCTATTTCCAATAAGAGCTCTAGCTATAGGTACAACTTTTTTAGTATCTTCTGAATTCAATCCAAAATAAGTTGCTATTCCATAGGGATTTGATAATTTATCCACTACTGATCCAGGTTCTGAAACTTCTACAGCTGCAGTCATACCTAAAGGTACTTTGTCAATAAATTCTACTTCATCTACAATAGGTATTTTTTTCTCTAATCTATTTACTACCAATACCCCGTCATCTTTTTGAAGTACCGCTGCATTTATATTAATTTTCTTATTATAAATATTAATTGTTTTGGCGATCACTTCAAACCCGCAAGAACTATCACAAAGAACTATTACATCTTCATCTTCTTTTATGCTATCTAAATCATCTAATTTAACCGTTTTACCAACGCCTATGCCTATGCCACCGGGGGTTGATGGATTATGGCCTATCATTGTTGACTCCGTTATGATTGTTTCTGTAATAGTTTCCATTGCTACATCACCAATTACAGGTGCTGCTTCATTTATTCTAACCAAATCAATTTGATTAATATCAATATTTGCTTTATCTACAGCTTTTTTGAAAGCATTGTAAATTCCATGAATATTCTCTTTTGTTCCTTTAATTCCAGTAGTAGGAACAAGACTACTGGATAAAAAGTCTACTTTTCCTGTTTGATTTTTTTTGCCTATAGCTACCTCTGTACTAGCATTACCTATATCTATTCCTGCTAAAATTTTCATATTATCCCTACTTTATTTTTTAAGTCTTCCTCTTTTTTCATACACATCTGCTGCCTGTCTAATAAATTTAGCATTTATATTACAGTTATACTGATTTTCTAGTTCATCTGCTATATCTAAAAGCTCTTGCTTTGTAGATCTATATGGTCTTAAAGAATCGTATATTTCTAAAACTCTGTCATCAGGTACTTCAATTAATTCAGCAGCTCTTTCTAAATTCTTTGCAAATGCTTCTCTATTTACAGATTTCGCAACATCACTCTGCATTTCTAATGTTTCTGATGATATTTTTATGTCATCATTTGTTACTTCACCTTTAATTACTTTATCTAAGGTTAAGTCAGACAATTTTTTTCCAGAGAATGTACTAATTTTTTCAGGTACCTTATTTCCAAAAGGATATTCCGTTACACAGGTTTTAGTCTTTGAATTATTAGCTGGTTTTACCTTTTTATCATCAGACATAGAACCAATTACTTCTCTAACAATGTTTTCAATAAGTTTTTCGTTATTCATTACTGCACCTCCTATTAAACAAACTTAATTTCTAAATTTTGAGTATCTTTATTTTTATCAACATATTCAGTTTCTTTTATATGCAACAATGCTGATATTGCCTGATACTTCGGCCTAGCCATTTGATCATTTTTTACAGGTACTGGATTTGGTGATTCATTCTTTGCATATTTTGCTGCATTTTTACCAATACTTCTAAAAGTATCTAAATCAATCAAAGGTGCTTGTGAAAATAATTCAAGATTACTCAAAGGCATTAAATCTTTCTGATGTATTACTGAAGTTCCTTTTGATTGAATTCCAATGCCTATACCAGAACCACTAAGTTTAGCGGCTTGATTTGATATGAAAGATACATCTGATGTACCATACATTTTTACAACTCTTGCTTTAAGACCTTCTTCCTCTATTCCTGCTATAAGTTCTCTTAGAACCTTAGTATGTGGAATTTTAACTATAGTCTTAGTTTGATGTACTCCAAATGCAGGTCCTACTCCTATAACAACTTCTTTCGAACTATTTCCTTTTTCAGCCTTACCCACTTCTATCAATTCCATTCCTTCAGATTCAGAAGGTATAGAAGTTGTTTTACTAGTATCTCCATCATTAACATCAAATTCTTTCAATACTTCTTCAATTATACTTTTTAATTGTTTTTCATTAATATTCATATGTATTCCTACCTCCCTAAAAATCTTCAGGTTTAACTACGTTAGTTATATTTTTAATTTCATTCCATCTTTTATCGTCTATTACATAACCTGTTTCTGGTCCACGATAGTTATTTGGACTATTTACAGCACTGATTACATTAAAGTCTTTATCTATTATTGCTGCTGTATGTAAATAATCTCCTGCTACTCTTTGTTTTAGTAATTGGAATAAGCTATCAGATACGTCTTCAAATCCAGATTTATATAAAGCTTTAACAACATCTAAACCTGTAACTTTTTTATCCATCATTTCTTCAGCTGCTTTTAAATCTTCTACAACATTTCTTTCAGGCATATCTTT
>CAYMUD010000022.1:0-2488 GCA_964393495.1 uncultured Clostridia bacterium
TAAAACGGGTATACTTATCCTTTTTAAGGACGAGTATACCCGCGGTACCACCTTAGTTCCAATTTGGCTCTCAATTTATAACGAAAAAATCCGTATAATCTTACTTGTTTTCAGATTATATGCTCTAAAGCTACCTTCATTGCACATTTACTTATGGGTTTTTTCAGCTATTAAACCCAATCTCTTTAAGTTTGTACACCTACTCCTCTTTGTCTTAGCATAATATTTAATTATTTAAAATAATATCAAATTATAATTTTATTGTCAATTAACTTTATTTAGAAGCTATGTGTTCTGTTAATTGAACTAACCTATTTGAATAACCCCATTCATTATCATACCAGGATATTATTTTTACAGTTTTTTCTATAACATCTGTTGACATTCCATCTATGATTGATGAGTGGGAATCTTTTATATAATCTACCGAAACTAAAGGCTCGTCTGAAAAGCCTAAAATTCCTTTTAATTCCCCTTCTGATTTTTCCTTTAAAAGGTTGTTGATTTCTTCTTTTGTTACTTTTTGATTTAAATTTACTACCAAATCCACCAAAGAAACTGCTGATGTTGGAACTCTTACCGACATACCGTCAATTTTACCGTCAAGTTCTGGTATTACTTTCTTAATAGCTTTTGCAGCTCCTGTTGTAGTTGGGATTAAAGACATTGCCGCTGCTCTTGACCTTCTTAAGTCATTTTTGTTTACTGCATCTAGTAAGTTTTGATTGCTGGTGTAGGAATGTATTGTTGTCATTTCTCCAGTGAAAACTCCGTATTCGTCTAGCAATACTTTAGCTAAAGGTGCTAAACAATTTGTCGTACAGGATGCATTTGATATGATGTTATGTTTTTTAAAATTATATTTATCTTCATTTACTCCTATTACTACTGTAATGTCTGCATCTTTACTTGGAGCTGATATCACGACTTTTTCTGCTCCTGCTTCAATATGCTTTGATGCACTCTTTTTATCTGTAAATTTTCCAGTGGATTCTATTACTATATCTACTCCTAGCTCATTCCATGGCAATTTGTTTAGATCTCTTTCATTCATTATTTTAACTTTGTGATCCTTATATATATAGAAGTTATCTTCTACTTTTATATTACCTTCAAATTTTCCATATATTGAATCGTGAATAAAATTAAATAATCCTTCTTCTGGATTTTTAATACCGTTTATAGCTACTATATCTATGTGTTCAGAACCTTCTTCTAAAAATGTTCTAAATGCACAACGTCCAATTCTGCCAAAACCATTAATTGCTACTTTCTTTTTCATGTATTCCTCCTATAATTAAGACATAATATGTCCCGATTTTTTTCTTCAAGTATATAATAACATAAATAATGTATTAATCAAGTATTAATTAATTTTATTAAGTTTCATAGTTGCCAAGCTTAACAATCGACCCTTAGGGACTTTTTTAGACCCTCTTTTTTAAAAATAAAAACTCCCTCAAAGGAGAGTTTTGGTTTTTATCTAGGTATAAATCCTACTTTTTTATGAACTTTTCTTAAAGTTTTCATTGCTTTATACTGTGCTCTTTCTGCTCCATCTTTATATACCTTTTCTAAATATGTTTTATCCTTTACTAGTTTTTCTGATTCTTCTCTTATAGGTTTTAATTTTTCAATAACTACTTCTGCAGTATCATTTTTTAAATCTGCATATCCTTTACCACTATATTGAGCTAATATATCTTCAACGGGCTGATCAGTTAGTTTCGAGTAAATAGTTAGGAGATTTTTAATTCCCGGCTGTTCCTCCCCATAATTTATTTCACCTATTGAGTCGGTAACGGCTCTTTTAAATTTTCTTATTATTTTATCTGGACTATCATTTAGCAATATATATCCATTTTCATTGTCATCGGATTTAGACATTTTACTTTCCGGATCTTGTAGACTCATAATTTTTGCACCTACTTTGGATATGTATGGTTCTGGAACCTTAAATGTTGGACTATATCTATTATTAAACCTTTGAGCTATATCCCTACTTAATTCAAGATGCTGTCTTTGATCTTCTCCTACAGGCACAAGATCTGTTTGATATAGCAAAATATCTGATGCCATTAGCACAGGGTAGTCAAATAAGCCTGCATTGATATTAGAAGAATTTTTCTGAGATTTATCTTTAAATTGAGTCATTCTACTTAATTCTCCAAAATACGTATAACAGTTTAAAACCCAACTTAACTCAGCATGAGCTGGAACGTGAGATTGAATAAATAATGTGTTTTTTTTAGGATCTAATCCTGAAGCTATATAGTTTGCGAGTACTTCTAGTGTGTTTTTTCTAAGATTCTTTGGTTCTTTATCTACAGTTATGGCATGCATATCTACTATACAGTAGTAGCTTTCATATTTTTCTTGTAAAGAAACCCAGTTTTTAAGAGCTCCTATATAATTGCCTAATGTAAGGGAACCAGATGGTTGTATTCCGCTAAAAATCACCTTTTTGTCCGTCATTTTTTAACCTCCA
>CAYMUD010000022.1:2588-13796 GCA_964393495.1 uncultured Clostridia bacterium
AGATGGTTGTATTCCGCTAAAAATCACCTTTTTGTCCGTCATTTTTTAACCTCCAAATTATTATTTAATTTTTTTATTTTTATAGTTGCAAGTAACAATATCAATGTCAAATAATTATACTAAGTATTATTATTATATTAATTGTTTTTTTCTTCCTTTTGACCATACGAAACTTAAAAAATTATATCAAAAAACTCTTTTTAAATCAACTTTCTAGTTTTGGCATTTGTATTACAAATTCTGTTTCTTCTTTGTTATCAGTATTTAAATATATTTTTCCATTGTGTGCTTCAACAATACCTTTAACTATTGAAAGACCTAATCCTGCTCCTCCAGTTTCTCTGTTTCTAGATTTTTCTTCTCTATAAAATCTTTCGAAAATGAAGTCCTTTGATGATTCAGAGATTCCTATCCCTTTATCTAAAACTTTTATTATTACATTATCCTTGATATCTTCTATTTCAACTTTAATGTATATTTTATCTTTACTATATTTTTCAGCATTTGAAAATAAGTTTATAAGAACTTGTTTGAATTTATTTTTATCTATATTCAAAATTGTTTTACTATTAGATTTGTCGAGAAAATCTACTTTAATTCTTTCCCTATTATATGAATCTTTAAAATTACGAAGTTCCCCTTTAACAAACTCTACTATATCCGTCTTTGTAAGATTTAACTTCAAATTATAATTAGAAATATCTGTTAAGTTTTCTAAGTCTTTTGCCAAATTTGAAAGTCTTAATACCTCCTGTCTAACTTCCTCTAATTTCTCTTCATTTTTTTCTATTATTCCATCTTGCATAGCTTCTATTTGATTTTGCATGACATTTAAGGGAGTTCTCAATTCATGTGATACGTCTGAAGTTAATCTTACTCTTAAATTTTCTTGAGCTTCAAGAGTCTTTCCTAAAGAATTTATAGTTTTTAAAAGTTCATCTAGTTCATAGGTGTTGGTTTTTTCTTTTATTTCCCAATTTTGTTTTTTATCTCTAATTTTTTGGGCTGATTCTTTTATTTTTAAGATTGGTTTCGATATTTGATTTGAAAATAAAATACTAATCAATATAGTTATTAATGCTGAGATTAGAGTAATAATAAGTATCCCGTTGTTTAAATCATCCTGAAAGTTTATATCTTCTTCTGAAAGGTTATACCTTCCAAGTCTTCCTATTTTAAGAGTACCGTAATTTTTACCATCATTAGTTATCTCATAAGTATTGTAACTTATATTATCTGCTTGACCTCTTCCTTGACCCATACCCATATTGCCTCCAGGCATCTTTATTAATAATTCCCAAGTTACAGTACCTTGCTTATCTACAAATTTTAGTTCTACCCTATCATTTATAGAGCTTTGTATAAGTCTTAGATCTTCATTTTTTATTGTACCATCATTGTTTTGATATATTTCTTCTACTAATTCTATATATTCTCTATCTTCATTTTCTACTGTATTTAGCTTATAATTTTCAAAAGAGGAATTGAAAATATACTTAGACGTAGTAAAGAATAATAAAATTAAAATTAATGATAAGGAAGAAAAATAAATAAACATTTTTTTATTTAGTTTCATTAAATTTCTCCTTCGAATTTATATCCTAACCCAAACACAGTAGTTACATATTTTGGATTTTTGGGATCATCTTCAATTTTCTTTCTAATATTTTTTATATGAGTGTCTATTGTTCTATCGTAGCCATCAAACTCGATACCAAAAACTTTCTGTATTATTGTGTCTCTAGATAAATTTATATTTTCATTTTCTGCCATATATGTAAGCAGCTTGTATTCTGCCGCTGTCAAATTTACTTCCTTTTGCTTTTTATAAACAACTTTAGCTTTTTTATTTATTACTAAATCTTTATTATTATATGATAAGATATCCTCTAAACTTTTAGTGCTCCCATATCTCTTTAAAATCACCTTCACTCTCATCATAAGCTCTCTGGGGCTAAAAGGCTTAATTAAATAATCATCTGCACCTAAGGATAAACCTTCTATTCTTTCATCAACAGAACTTTTAGCTGTAAGCATTATGACAGGAATATCACTTTCTTTTTTTATTTCTCTACATATTTCTTCACCACTTATATCTGGAAGCATCAAATCTAATACTACTAGATCAGGGCTATACTCATAAAATTTATCCAACCCTTCTTTTCCTCTTAAAGATACAATAGGCTCAAAGCCTTCTTTTTTTAAATAGGTTTTGACTATATTTAATACTTTTTCTTCATCTTCTATTACCAAAATTTTTTTCATTTAAATCACCAACTTTTATTTATTAATTAATTTTATATTATTTTTATGTTAAATTCAATTTTTAATTGACAAGATTAATGACTATAGATATAATAATATTGCTTGTTTAGTATTTATAAACTTTATGTTTAATGAAAGGGTGCTTTATGGATATTGGAAAAAATATTAAAGATTTAAGATTTAGGAATGGATTAACACAAGAAGAGCTTGCAGATAGATGTGAGTTGACAAAAGGATATATTTCTCAAATAGAAAGAAATTTAACTTCACCTTCCATATCAACTTTGATTGATATATTGGACTGTTTAGGTACTGATTTAAATAATTTTTTCAGCAATGAGGGAAATGATAAAATTGTTTACACTGAAGAAGATTATTTTACAAAAAATTTCGATGATTCTAATAAAATAAACTGGCTAGTATCTAATTCTCAAAAATACTCTATGGAACCAATTTTATTAGAACTGAAATCAGGTGGGAAAACAAAGATTGACAGTCCCCATAATGGCGAAGAATTTGGATATGTATTAAAAGGAATTATAACTTTAAATTATGATGGAAAAAAATATAAAATAAAAAAGGGTCAAAGTTTTTATTATCCTTGTAATAAGGACCATTACATCGAAAACAATAAAAAATATGATGCAGAAGTTTTATGGATTAGCTCTCCACCATATTTTTAGGAGGCATAAATGAAGGAATCGATAATAGAATTAAAAAATATTGTAAAAAAATATAAAGATGTAAAAGTATTAAATGAAATTAGTTTTAATGTTTATAAAAATGAGTTTGTTACATTACTAGGTCCAAGCGGATGTGGTAAAACTACAACTCTAAGAATAATCGGAGGTTTTGAGATAGCAAATGAAGGATCTGTTTCCTTTGAAGGAGAAAATATAAACAATATTCCTCCATATAAAAGACAGATAAATACAGTTTTTCAAAATTATGCTTTATTTCCACATATGAATGTATTCGAAAACATAGCTTTTGGTTTGAAAATCAAAAAACTTAAAACTAAGATTATTGATAAGAAAGTAAAAAAAATTCTTAAGTTAGTTGGTTTGGAAAATTTCGAAAAAAGAGAGATTGATTCTTTATCCGGAGGACAGCAGCAAAGAATAGCCATTGCAAGAGCACTGGTCAACGAGCCTAAAGTACTTCTTTTAGATGAACCTTTAGGAGCTTTAGATTTGAAATTAAGAAAAGACATGCAAGTTGAATTGAAAAACATACAAAAAACTTTAGGTATTACTTTTATTTATGTAACCCATGATCAAGAAGAAGCCTTAACTATGTCTGATAGAATTATTATAATGAAATCTGGAAACATCCAGCAAATAGGTACACCTATAAACATTTACAATGAACCTGTTAATTCCTTTGTTGCCGATTTTATTGGAGAAAGCAATATTATCTCCGGGGTTATGAAGGATGATTATCAGGTGAATTTTTTAGGGAAAAACTTTGAATGTGTTGATTACGGTTTCAAGAAAATGGAGAAAGTAAAGATCGTAATCAGACCTGAAGACATACATATAGTAGAAAAAGACTCAGGTTTACTTAATGGAGAAGTTAAGTCAGTAGTATTTAAAGGAGTTCACTACGAAATTGGAGTTATTTCTAAAAATTTTGAGTTTTTGATTCAAAGTACAAAGTCAAGTAAAGTAGGTAACACCATAGGTTTATATTTTAATCCAGATGATATACATGTAATGAGGGAGGTGTAATATGAACAGCAAAAGCAAATATTTAGCATACCCATATTCAATTTGGATGATAATCTTCATACTGTTCCCTCTTTTTCTAATTTTTTTATACAGCATAACATTAAGAAATGCAAATGAAATAAAGACGATTACATTTACCTTTGAAAATTTCGCTAAATTTTTTAATCCAATATATATTAACGTATTGATTAGATCAATAAGTATAGCTGCTTTATCAACTATAATTTGTCTATTTATAGGATATCCCGTAGCCTACTTACTAACTAGGATTAATGAAGAAAATAAAGGTCTTTTAATACTGCTTTTTATATTGCCTATGTGGATGAATATGCTCCTAAGAACTTACGCTTGGATGACTATACTAGGTAATACTGGTTTGATTAACAGCTTTTTAAGTTTTTTGAACCTACCAAAGATTAATCTTCTTTATAATAATAATGCTGTAATCTTAGGAATGGTATATAATTTTTTGCCTTTTATGGTTTTTCCAATTTATACAGCCTTAAATAAAATGGATAGAAGTTTAATAGAAGCAGCTGACGATTTAGGAGCTGATAGTTTTACTATTTTTAGAAAGGTTATATTCCCTCTAAGTTTACCAGGAGTTATTTCAGGACTAGTAATGGTTTTTATGCCGGCTGTAAGCACTTTTGTCATTCCAAGATTGTTAGGTGGAGGAAAAAATATTTTGATTGGCAATCTTATCGAAAAACTTTTCTTAGTTACAAGAGATTGGAACTTCGGAGCAGCCTTATCAATGATTATCTTAATTATAATTTTTATATCTATTAAAATACTTAATGTATTAAATATAGATAAGGAAAGCGGGATTAGTCTATGAAAAATAAAGTATCTAAATTATATTTATCCTTAGTATTTTTATTTTTATATGCTCCTATTGTTGTATTAGTTATATATTCCTTTAACGACTCAAAGTCAAGAGGTACCTGGGGCGGATTTACCTTTAAATGGTATTTGGAACTTTTTAAGGATAGAGACATAAAAACTGCTTTATACTACACAGTAACCATCGCTATAACTGCAGCTTTAATTTCAACTATTGTAGGAACTATTTCTGCTATTGGCATATATAATATGAAAACTAATAGAATGAATCTTTTTTTAAATATAAATTATCTACCTATAATTAATCCAGATATAGTTACAGGAATTGCACTGATGATTTTATTCTTATCAGCAAATATTAAATTAGGTTTTAGTACAATGTTATTGGCTCACATAACTTTTGATATTCCTTATGTTATTTTATCAGTGCTACCGAAATTAAAACAGTTGGACAAGAATATCACTGAAGCCGCATTGGATTTAGGAGCTACACCTTTTTATTCTTTGAGAAAAATTATAATCCCTCAGATTAAGCCTGGGATAATAACTGGATTTCTAATAGCATTCACCTTATCTATAGATGATTTTGTTATCAGTTTTTTTACTACAGGGTCAGGAGTTACCAACTTATCTATTGAGATTTATTCCATGGCGAGAAGAGGAATATCTCCAACTATTAATGCTTTATCATCCTTGATGTTAGCAGTCGTTTTAGGATTGCTATTAATTATAAATAAAAGAACAACCTTACAAGTTAAGGAATAATGGAGGAAAAAAATGAAAAAATATTTAATACTAATTACGATGCTAACAGCATTAATTTTATCTGGATGCAGTAGCTCACAAGATGAAACATTGGACATATTTAACTACGGACAGTATATAGATGAAGAACTACTTGTAGAATTCGAAGAAGAATTTGGAGTTAAAGTTAATTATCAAGAATATCCTACTCCTGAAGATATGTATACAAAAGTTAAAGCAGGAGGAACGGATTATGATTTAATAATCACCGGCGAGTATATGATTGAAAGAATGATTTCTGAAGATATGCTTGAAAAAATCAACTTTGATAATATACCAAATTATCAATATATAGACGAAAATTTCAAAAACCAAGCTTACGATTCTAACAACGAGTATTCTGTACCATATTTTTGGGGAACTCTAGGTATTATTTATAACACTGAAATAGTCGAAGGAAATCCTGATTCTTGGGATCTTTTATGGGATGAAAATTATTCGGGACAAATCCTAATGATGGACAGCCAAAGAGATTCTCTTGCATCTGCATTGAAAAAATTAGGATATTCTCTCAATACAACTAATGAATCTGAAATAGAAGATGCAAAAAATTTGCTAATAAAGCAAAAACCTCTTGTTATGGCATATATAGTAGATGAAGCTCTGGATATGATGATTGCTGACGAAGCAGCTATTTCCTTGATTTGGTCCGGAGAGGCTGTTGCAGCAATGGGAGAAAATGACAAGCTAAACTATTATATTCCAAAAGAAGGCTCAAATATATGGATTGATGCTGCCTGTATTCCAAAAAATGCAGATAATAAGGATTTAGCAGAAAAATTTATCAATTTTGTAACTTCTAAAAAAAATACTTTAAGAAATATAGATTATGTATGGTATTCTACTGTCCATACTGAAGCTGAAAAAGAAGTTGAAGAATTCTTATACGACAATCCAGCTTTCAATCCTTCTCAAGAAAAAATTGATAAAGCTGAAATGTTTAGAGATCTTGGTGACAATTTAAAATTATACGACGATGCTTGGACTGAAGTAATAGCACATTAAGGATCATAATTATTCAAGCTTATAAACTTATATTTTCAAAATTTCTTATTTTTTTATAGTATATTTTATGGTTTTTAACACAGCTATCTATATAGCTGTGTTTTTCTAAATAATATACAAAACTCTTAATAGATCTTTCAGCAATTAGAAATTTAAGAACACTTTCACCTATATTTAGTTCCTTGTTTATTTTACTTGTAATTTCCTCATAGGTCATAGGTTTTTTAAGATAATTAATTATTTTTACAAAAAATTCATTTATAAAATCCACATTTTTATTAACAACTTTTTCTTTGTCATATATAATTCCTTTGTGACTAACTACATAATGATCATAATTCAAATTTAAAATTTTTCTTTTACTTTTTAAATCAACATCAATATCAAATATATATGGAATTTTAGTTTTCTTTATTAAATCTTCGGATAATAAAGTGTCTCCTAAATATATAACATTATCTGGAGTTGAAAACCCGCAGTGATTAAATGAATGCCCTGGTAATCTCTCCACCTTGAATTTTTCATTTTCTATTATTATCTCTTCTTCCTTTACTATAAGATCTACTTTGAGCTTATCTGCTGAATACATCTTTTGGTAGTTTAAGTTTTTTGCTCTAATAACTTTATGGATATAAAACTTAGGATTATCAAAAAAATAAGCTTCATATTCCGGCATGATAATCTTGCTCCCGAACTCATTTTTTAGATAAACTACTGAGTTAGCATGATCTACATGCCCGTGTGTACAAATAATATACTTGGGAATTATATCTTCTTTTTTCAAAAAATCAATATATTTTTTATAATTTTTGTCATTTAAGTGTCCTGGGTCTATTACTACATACTTATTATCTTCAATATTATAAAAACAGGATGTTATTCCTGTTTTGTTTAATATATATGTTTTTCCTTTAATATGTTCAAGTATCATTTTTCCTCCAAATTCTTTAGGTAATTTTTTGCTTTATTTATCAAAATTGTCTTATGGTTTAAATCTGAATTTTCTAGTACTTTATTAAGTAAATAATTAAGTATTTCACCTATTAATTTTCCTTCTTTTACCCCTAGATCTTTTATATCCTCTCCCTTTATATTGAGGTCTTTTTTATTTAAAGGTTCTTTTTTTTCAAGTATTAATTTAGTCTTTTTCTTAAGATTATTTACTTTGTCGATTCCTGCTATATCGGATTTTCCTTTTATATCTGCTATGTTTAACTTGAAAATATCATCTAATCTCTCTATCCCAACATTTCTAATGAATCGCTTCACACCTTTTTCTTTAATAGAAATATCTTTTAGATAGTGGTATCTAATTAAAACTCTTACATTTTCAATAGTCTTATTGTCATATCTTAATCTTTTCAAAATTTCGACACTTTTTTGGGCTGATTTTATGTGATGTCCTTTAAAATGACCCTCACTATTTTCATCTAAGGTAAAACTTTCCGGTTTTGAAATATCATGAAGCAAAGCGGCTAGCCTTAAATCTAGTTTCGATTCAATATTTTCTAATACTGATATTGTATGTTCGTAAACATCTTTATCATGGTATTTGTTATGCTGTTCAAATCCTATAGAATCATATAGCTCTGGAATAATATGTTTCATAATGTTTGTTTTTATAAGGGTTCTGACTCCTTCTCCTGGTGCTTTAGACAGTAATATTCGATCAAATTCAACTCTTATTCTTTCAGCACTCACATTTTTAATGTAAGAATAATTTTTCTTTATGCTTTCTAAGGTTTTATCCTCTATTTTAAAATCTAAGGTGGCCATAAATCTAACTGCTCGAATCATTCTTAAAGCATCTTCTCTAAATCTTTCATCTGGATCACCTATAGTTTTAAGAGTTTTTAATTTAATATCTTCTATACCTTTATACAAATCATGTACTTTTCCATGTATATCACAATATAGGGAGTTAATAGTAAAGTCTCTTCTTTGTATATCTTCCTCAATACTTTTTGAAAAAATTACTTTTGAAGGTTTTCTACTATTTATATATTTGAAATCCTTTCTAAAGGTTGTTATTTCATAGTTTATATCATTATATACTAATGTAACTGTACCGTATTTAATACCAGTAGGTATTACTTTATCAAAAATATTTATTACGTCATCGGGTTTTGCATCCGTTGCTATATCATAGTCATTGATTTTTAATCCTAAGTAATAATCGCGAACTGCACCACCAACTACATAAGCCTTATAGTTATTATTTTCAATTTTTTTTAAAATTTCTTTTACATCTTTGTCTAATTTCACATTAACAACTTCCTTTTTTTTAGATTATATCATATAATGTTAGATAAGATTGATTTATAGGAGGATAATTTGAAAACAAGAAAAATACTTATATTAATAATTGTTTTTATGATTATATCATCATTCACATTTAATTATACAGAAGCAAGTTCTACAATAAAAGACCCCCAACAATTAAAAAATTATATTATGGATAGTTTATATAATAGAGAAAGTGTTATAAATCTTAATTATAAAGGCAGCAGTAATGATTTAGAAAATACTTTAAATCTAATCCTAAACAGTGATTCTTATATTAACTATTCTATAAATAGCTGGCGTTGGTCATACGAAGGCTATGAAAATAATATCAATATAACTATAGAAGTAGACCATCTACTTACTAAGAGTCAGGAAGATAAAGTTGATAAAAAAATAGATGATGTTTTATCCAATATTATAAAACCAGAAATGACTTCTCACGAAAAAATTAAAGAAATTCACGATTTTATAGTATTAAACACAGAGTACGATACCAGTTATAGAAATTACAGCCATTATAATGCTTTGTTTGATAATAAATCTGTTTGTAATGGCTATGCCTTATTAGGTTATAAAATGTTTAAAAAAGCAGGTTTAGATGCAGGATTTGTAGAAGGTAGGGCTGGTGGCGAAAACCATATATGGAATGTAATAAATATCTCCGGTTATAAATATCATTTAGATATGACTTGGAATGATCCTGTACCAACATTGGATTATCCAATTTACGACTACTATATGTTAACAGATAAGCAAATATCAAAAGATCATCAGTACATTGATTTACAAACAAGTACAACTCCATATCATAAACTTTTAAATATTCATATTTCTTCTAATGCTAAAAGAAATAATGAATTAATTGATTTAATGAAAAATATCGACTTATACGATTATTATGAACCTATAAATATCATATTAGAGGGTAAAAAAATCAATTTTGATCAACCACCTATCATTCAAAACGGTAGTGCTTTAGTACCCTTTAGAGCAATCTATGAACATTTTGGTATGAAAGTAGATTGGATTCAAGAAGAAAAGATGGCAATTGGCTATAATGATTTTTTAAATATCAATATGCAAATTGGTAGTAATAGAGCTTATATAAACAATATGGAATTCCTTTTAAATACTTCTCCTATTATTGTAAATAGCCGAACACTTGTACCTGTTAGATTTATATCTGAATCTTTAGGTAAAGAAGTAAGTTGGGATAATTTAAATAGAAATGTAATTATAAAATGAAGGTAAATCCCTTCATTTTATTTATTAAATTCATTATATATTACATTTACTGATTTTTCAAAATCTTTATCTTCTATTCCGATTATTATGTTTTTTTCGCTTGACCCCTGGTCTATCATTCTAATATTGACATTTTCTTTTCCTAATGCTCCAAATACTCTGCTAGCTATCCCTGGTGTATAAGCCATCTTATGTCCTACTACCGCTAATAAAGCAATATTTTGAAAAACTTCAATCTTATCAGGTTCACAACTTTTTTCTATTTTATCTATTATCTGTTCTAATTTTCCATCCAAAATTTCATTGTCTATTATAACTGAAACCGTATCTATTCCTGAAGGTATATGCTCAAAGGTAATATTATACATTTCTAAAATAGAAAGAAGTTTTTTTACAAAACCTACTTCATTGTTCATATAAAATTTTTGAAGTCCAATAACTGTAAAGTCCTTTCTGCCAGCAATTCCCGTAATAGCTACCTTATCTCCATTTTGCTTTTCATTTGTTATAATAGTTCCAATATCATCTGGATTATTTGTGTTTCTGATATTAATAGGTATATTTGCCTTTCTTACAGGATAAATTGCTTCGTCATGTAAAACTTTTGCTCCCATATATGATAATTCTCTTAACTCTTGGTAGGTTATGCTTCTAATTTTCTTTGGGTTTTTTACTATTCTCGGGTCTGCCATCATAAATCCAGAAACATCTGTCCAGTTCTCATATATATCGGCTTTTAAATATCTGGATATCAAAGCTCCTGTGATGTCTGAACCCCCTCTTGTAAATGTTTTTAAATCACCTAATGGAGTAGAACCGTAAAATCCAGGTATAACTGCTCTATTTTTTGTATTTAACTTTTCTTTTATTAGTCTTTCTGTTTTTTCCTCGTCTAAAGTACCATTTAAGTTGAAAAATATAATATCTTTACTATCTACAAAGTCATATCCTAAATACTCAGCTAATATTAAAGCATTTAAGTATTCTCCTCTACTTACTAAATAATCAATAGAAATATTTTTATCAA